>DAIRUD010000368.1:0-2484 GCA_036803565.1 Synergistaceae bacterium
GCACGTGCGGGCCGCCGATCGCTTCCGCGAGGTTGTCGTAGCGCCCGCCGCCGCAGACGGCGTTCTGCGAGCCGAGCTCGCCCGCCAGGATCTCGTAGGCCGTCTTGGTGTAGTAGTCGAGCCCGCGCACCAGGCGGTTGTCCAGGCGGACGTCCGCGCCGATGCGGGCAAGGCCCTTGGTCACCGCGTCGAAGTGCTCCCGGCAGGCGCCGCAGAGCGAATCGACCATCGCCGGTGCGGATTCGGTCAGTTCCTTGCAGCCCGGCTTCTTGCAGTCGAGGATGCGCAGCGGATTGCGCTCGAAGCGCCCCTGGCAGGTCTCGCAGAGATCGCCGAAGCGGTCGGCGGCGAACTGTTTCAGCGCCTCGCGGTAGACGGGGCGGCAGTTCGGACAGCCGACGGAGTTGATCAGCACCTGGAGATTCTTCAGGCCGAGCCTGCGGTACAGCTCCATGGAGGTGTCGATGGTCTCCAGGTCGGCCATCGGATCGGCCGCACCGAGGATCTCGAAGTCGACCTGATAGAACTGGCGATAGCGGCCCTTCTGCGGACGCTCGTAGCGGAACATCGGCCCGGCGCTCCAGAACTTGACCGGCTGCGGCGCGCGGCGCATGTCGTGCTCCAGGTACGCGCGCATCATCGAGGCCGTCAGCTCGGGCCGCAGCGTGATGCTGCGGTCGCCGCGGTCGATGAAGGTGTACATCTCCTTCTCGACGACGTCGGTGGCGTCGCCGATGCCCCGGCAGAACAGCTCGGTGTGCTCGAAGATCGGCAGCAGCACCTCCCGGTAGCCGAAGTCCCCGGCCACCTGGCGGCAGACGTCGAGGACGTGCGCCCATTTCCACGACTCGTCCCCGAGAATGTCGCGCGTGCCCCTGGGGGCCTTGATGCTCTCCATCGCTTTCCCTTCTTCCGCAACGAAATCAAAAAATCCTGCAAACGCAGGGAAATATGGTATCACAAAAAAGCGGCGAACGGAACGCACCCGTTCGCCGCCGCTATCGTTTCAACTCGCCAGGGAGCCCAGCTCCGCCTTGATCTCGGCGATACTTACCTCCAGCTCGCGGATCCACTTTTCGCGTTTTTCGGGCGCGATGGCCTGCCCTTTCGGATCGTTGCGCAACACGTCGAGCTTCTTCTCCTGCAATCGAAGCCACTCCATCGTTTTGCGCACGTGCTTTTCG
Source organism: Synergistaceae bacterium (assembly GCA_036803565.1). Lineage (GTDB taxonomy): Bacteria > Synergistota > Synergistia > Synergistales > Synergistaceae > DAIRUD01. Next base: position 1,185 of record DAIRUD010000368.1, read on the forward strand.
TCGTCGCGATAACTGGTCAGTTCCCCGTCGTCCTCTTTGACGAACGCCCTACTCATCGTCATCCCCTCCCGTAAAAATTCGTGTTACATTCTTTCTATGATACCACAAATCACGGGGAAAGCATGCGGCCTCAGAGCCAATCGGCGATTTCGAGGTTCGGAACGCAGGAAAAATGTTTTTTATTGTTTGTGACCAGCGCAGCGCCGACAGACAGCGCCGAGGCCGCGATCAACATATCCATATTGCCGATGGGAGTACCCGATCGTTGCAGATGGTGCCGCAGTTCGGCATATTTCCGGGCTTCGCAGGCCGTCCAATCCATTACCCGCACGAGGGATACGAACTGGTCGATCTTCCTCTCGAGCCGCTCGGAATAACGATTCCGCAAGCCATACAGCAACTCAGCGTAGGTAATGGAGGATATGCATATGGCCTCCCGGTGGGCGACAAACACATCCAGCAACGTCCTCGGGTTTTCTCGGATGACGTAGCTCGAAACGTCCGTATCCAGCATATACCTGTCAGGCATCGGAAATGTTCCTCGCCTGCGGTTCCGTATTGTCGTCCCTCTCCACGACGAATTCCGGACATGGCTCCGTGTCGAGGAAAAATTCTTCCCATGTTATATCGGGTTTGGGAATCAGGACGATCCTGTTCCCTTCCCTCTTTATATAGACTTGGGAAGTATGAAACCTGAATTCCTTCGGCAAACGGACGGCCTGGCTTCGCCCCGTTTCGAACACTTTCGCCGTCTTCATCGGGAATGCACCTCACACACCTTGATATATATCAATAGCATATATCACGTTTCTCCCATGTCAAGCGTGTTTCCGTGCTCCCATGACTTATGTTAATATGGTTATCTATGGAGCCCAAGAACGTTTACTGCAATATCAACGCTCTCCTTAAAAGGATGTGGGGATTTGGTAGAAAAAATAAAATGGGTGCTGGGTATAGCATTGGTAACTGTTGGATTATATTTCGTATATATCCTTTTAAAACCATTCATGGGGTTTACCGATAGCATGTTGTCCTCTGCGGCTTCATGGTCGGCTAAACAAATTGTGCCCATGACTTTTTGGATATTAAAAAAGATTTTTCTTGCAACAATACCCTGCCTATTTCTTCCTATTGGCATTTATTGTTTAGTTTACAAACTCATCCCTAACAGCATTTTGAGATTTTTCGCTGGTTTGGGGTGTGTGGCCTTATTTTATTATTTCAGCGATGGTTTAACATTTTCACTTGCATCCGTGATGGATTGGGTAAAGACCATATTTCAAATCTATTTCTTGTTAAT
>DAIRUD010000369.1:0-2484 GCA_036803565.1 Synergistaceae bacterium
TGTCCCCGATCGAGGGGACGCGGAATTCTTTATCTATTCTAATTGGAGGCGATCAGCAATGCGCAGCACGTTCAGCGTTCTCACCCAGGACAATCCCGGCGTCCTCATGCGGATTTCCAACCTCGTCTACCGGCGCAACTACAACATCGTCAGCCTGAGCGTCAGCCAGACGAGCACCCCCGGCATCTCCCGCTTCACCATCGTCTTCGACGGCGACGAGTGGGCCATGGATCAGGTCAGCAAGCAGCTGGCCAAGCTGGTCGAGGTCGTCTCGGTCGAGAACCTGAGCGAGGGCGGCAAGTTCGTCGAGCGCTGGCTCTCCCTCATCAAGGTGCGGGCGACCATGGAGACCCGGCCGCACATCCTGCAGATCGCCGACGTCTTCCGCTGCCGCGTCGTGGACATGGGCAGCGACGCCCTGACGCTGGAGGTCACCGGCGACGAGGGCAAGGTCGAGGCCTGCACGGAGGCGCTGCGCGCCTACGGCATCCTGGAGATCGCCGGTTCCGGGTCGGTGGCGCTGAGCCGCGCCGGGTTCGCGGGCGAGGCCAAGGGGCAGGACGATGGGCGCCCCGTTCCCGGATTCCGCATGGATTATCTGCTGGCCGCCAACGGAACCGTGCGGGCTTAGTGGTAAAATAACGGGATGCGCAAATCAGCGCGTCAAAATTCCGAGGGGAGTGTTTTACATATGGCAAAGGTGTACTACGACAAGGATGCGAACCTGCAGGTCCTCAAGGGCAAGACGGTGGCGGTCCTGGGCTACGGCAGCCAGGGGCACGCGCACGCGCAGAACCTCAAGGACAGCGGCGTCTCCGTCGTCATCGGCCTGCACGCGGGCAGCAAGTCCAAGGCCGTCGCCGAGAAGGACGGGTTCGAGGTGCTCACCGTCGCCGACGCGGCCAAGCGGGCCGACGTCATCATGTTCCTGATGCCCGACCACCTCCAGGCCGACATCTACAACGAGCAGGTCGCGCCGAACATGAAGCCCGACGCGGCGCTGGCCTTCGCCCACGGGTTCGCCATCCACTTCGGCCAGGTCGTGCCGTCGAAGACCAACGACGTCTTCATGATCGCGCCCAAGGGCCCCGGACACATCGTCCGCCGCATGTACACCGAGGGCAAGGGCGTCCCGGCGCTGGTCGCCGTCCACCAGAACGCCACCGGGCGGGCCATGGACATCGCGCTGGCCTACGGCTCGGGCATCGGCGGCGGGCGCTCGGGCATCATCGAGACGACCTTCAAGGAGGAGACGGAGTCCGATCTCTTCGGCGAGCAGGCGGTGCTCTGCGGGGGCCTCAGCGAGCTGATCAAGGCCGGCTTCGAGACGCTGGTCGAGGCGGGCTACCAGCCGGAGATCGCCTATTTCGAGTGCCTGCACGAGGTCAAGCTGATCGTCGACCTGATCTTCGAGGGCGGGCTCTCCTGGATGCGCTACTCGGTCAGCGATACGGCGAAGTTCGGCGACTGCGTCGCGGGCAAGCAGATCGTCGACGAGAACACCAGGTGGGCGATGCGGCAGCTGCTCACCAATATCCAGGACGGTTCTTTCGCGCGCGACTGGATCCTCGAGAACAAGGTCGGCCGCACGCGCATGAAGAAGTGGGTCGAGAACGAGCGGGGACAACTGATCGAAGAGGTCGGCAAGAACCTGCGCGGCATGATGAGCTGGATGGATGCAAAGGACGCTCCCGAATATTAAAATCAAGGTTTTCTTTATGGAAAGGAAGTAAACGACATGGCAGATGAGGGCGGTATTGTAAGAGTATTCGACACGACATTGAGGGATGGCGAGCAGGCGGCCCGGATCAACCTCAACACGGGGGAGAAGATCCAGATCGCCAAGCAGCTCGAGCGGCTCAACGTGGACATCATCGAGGCGGGTTTCCCGGCCTCCTCGCCGGGCGACTTCGACGCGGTGCAGAAGGTGGCGGCGGAGGTGCGCAAGCCCGTGATCGCGGGGCTGGCGCGCACCAAGGAGGGCGACATCACGGCGGCGGGCGAGGCGCTTCGCGGCGCGGAGCGGTCGCGCATCCACACTTTTATCGCCACCAGCCCGATCCACATGGAGTACAAGCTGAAGATGACGCCGGACGAGGTCCTGAAGGAGGTCGCGTTCGCCTGCAAGCTGGCGAGCTCGCTGGCGCAGGACGTCGAGTTCTCGGCGGAGGACGCCTCGCGCTCGGACATCGACTTCCTCGTCGAGGTCTACTCGCTGGCCATCGACAGCGGAGCCACCACCCTCAACATCCCCGATACCGTCGGCTACGCCATGCCGTTCGAGTTCGAGCAGTTCTGCCGCACCATCATCACGCGGGTGAACCGGCCGAACGTGATCTGGTCCGTGCACTGCCACAACGACCTGGGGCTGGCCGTCGCCAACTCCCTGGCGGCCGTCAAGGCGGGGGCGCGGCAGGTCGAGGCCACGATCAACGGGCTCGGCGAGCGCGCGGGCAACGCCTCGATGGAGGAGATCGTCATGGC
>DAIRUD010000370.1:0-2481 GCA_036803565.1 Synergistaceae bacterium
GACCTTCGAACCGGGCAGGATTGTGCCGCCATCGGCCCGCATCTCCTCGAATTTCGATTTGAACTCCGTGGCATCGAGCTCCTCGGAGATAACACATCGTAACATCGAACCCGAGGTTCCCTTTAACTTTATCATAAGAAGCCCCCCTCGAAACCCTTCTTCAAAAAAATCGAAGGAAAATATAGAAAGCCGTGATAATCCTCAGCCGCTGTGGTTGACCAGATAAGCGAGCATCTCTCCCACCAGGGGACCCGCCACCGACGAACCGCCGCCGCCACCCTCCACGAGCACGCAGACAACATACTTCGGGTTCTTCACGGGGGCGTATCCCACATACCAGGCGTGGTCCTCACCGTGCGGGTTCTGCGCCGTGCCCGTCTTGCCGGCCACCTCGGCGCCGAACGTGCCGGCGATGCGCCCGGTGCCCCGCGTCACGACCTCGCGCAGCCCGCGGTTGATCAGGTCCATGTGCGGCTTGCTCACCTTGACGTCCGTCCACTCCGCCTCTTTTTCCGCGTTGAGCCGCGGGACGACCAGCTTACCCCCATTCGCGAAAGCCGCAAAGACCCGTGCGAGCTGGAGCGGCGTCATCAAGAGGAAGCCCTGGCCGATGGAGTAGTTGACCGTGTCGCCCTGGTACCACGACTCCTTGAAGCGCGCCCGCTTCCACTCGCGCCCGGCGATGTTCCCCTTCGACTCCCCCGGCAGGTCGATGCCGGTGCGCTCGCCGACGCCGAACTCCTTCCCCCACTTGACCAGCTTGTCGATGCCGAGATTGACGCTCAGGCTATAGAAATAAACGTCGCACGAATCGCGCAGCGCGCCGACCATACTCTCGCGCCCGTGGCCGGCCCGGCGCCAGCAGCGGAAAGTCTGCGGACCGAGCTGGAAGTACCCCGGGCAGAAGGTCGACGTCCGCTCGTCCGCGACGTTCTCCATCAGAAACGCGGAGGCCGTCACGACCTTGAAGGTCGACCCGGGAGGGTAGGTGCCGCCGGAGACCCGGTTCATCATCGGGCGCTTCTCGTCGCCGAGCAGGGCATTCCACTCCTTGCTCGATATGCCCCAGGTGAGGGGGTTGGGGTCGTAGCTCGGTGCGGAGACGAAGGCCAGGACGGAGCCGTCGTTCACGTTCATGGCGACGATCGCGCCGGCCTTGCCCTCCATGAGGCGGGCCGCTTCGCGCTGCGCCGCAAGATCCAGCGTGAGCCGGATGTCATTGCCCTTCTGCGGGTCGTTGTAGTTGACGTCTCGCAGGCGGCGTCCCCGGGAGTCCACCTCGACGACCTGGTCGCCGACGATGCCGCGCAGATCCTCCTCGTACATCGCCTCGACGCCGCTCTTGCCGATGATGTCGCCGGCCTGATAGTAGAGGTCGCGCTGATCCTCTAGCTCATCCCGCGTAATCTCCCCCACATAGCCCATCACGTGCGCCACCAGCGGACCCGCAGGGTAGATGCGCCGCCAGACGGGCGAGGGGAAGAGAATTTCCGAAAACGCGACGTCCATCACCAGGTCGGAGACCTGGGCCAGGGTGAGGTTCGTTGCCACCGAGACGGCGCGATAGGGTGCCACGTACTGCTTGTCAACGCTCTCCTTGAGGGACTCCGGCGTCATCGGGATGCCGTGGCGCACAAAGAGCGCCGAGACCTTCTCGAAGTCCTCCGGCGTACGGAGATCCATCGGGTAACCTTTGATGTCGAACGTGCGCACGTTGACCGCCAGCGGCACGCCGCCTGCGTCGTAGATGTTGCCCCGCGGGGGCAGCAGCCGGATCATCCGCAGCCGGTTGCTCGAAGCGAGGTCGACATACTCGTCGGCCTTCACCAGCTGGAAGTAGGCAAGCCCCACGACGAGAAACGAAAGGGAGAAGATGAAGATGTTTCTGACATAAAGTAGCCGCTGGTCGACGTCGAAGTGATCGAATCCCTTGTACATGGCCTATACGTGCGTCTCCGTCGCCCTGAAGGCGTATACCATGCAGATCCCGATCAAGACCGGAACGGCCATCAGCTGCTGGACCAGAAACATCTGCGTCGCCGCCCGGCTCGGCACGGCCCAGGCGAAATAGTGCGCGATGCCGGAGACGAAATGGATCCCCCCGGCCAGGGCCGCCAGCAGCACGGCGCTTCGGCCGCCAAGCGGCGTCCGCTGCCACAGCCAATAGACGAACCCCACCGCGGCGGTGTTGATCAAGCCGCTCATACCGGGAGAGGAGGACCAGCGAAGGTCCCAGAGAATTCCGCCGAGGAAGGCGAACCAGACCCACCAGGAGAGCCGCACCTGGTCGAGCGGGCCGGAGACGATCTTGTACACGGCCACGAGCAGAAAAAGATCCGGCACGAGCATGAAGCCCATGACCAGCACCTGGAAACAGTCCTGCAACAGCCAGGCGATCACGGCGGCAATCATCCCCCGGGCCTCCCGGCGGGCGCCGCGCCCTTGATCCCGTTGGCGGCTTTCTCGAAATGGATAATCAGG
>DAIRUD010000371.1:0-2469 GCA_036803565.1 Synergistaceae bacterium
GGAGCCGGGGGATTGCCCCCGGCTCCACGCGTTCTCTTCAGGGGCGAAACCCTGCGAAGTCAAATAGGCTACTGGATGGCGATGGATTTCTCGATCGCCTCGGCCGTCTTCCTCGCATCGGCCACCTTGCTCATATCCATGAACACGCTGGTCACCATGATGATGTCTTTGCCACTGATCGCCATGACCTGGCGGTTTTGCAGCGTCATGCCCTGCGTCGTAACCTTGTACTCGACGAGAACGGCCTTTTTCCCACCCAGCGTCGTCTCCTTGTACTCGAGCATCTCGAAATCGCTGCCCGTCGTGGAATAGGTTGTCGCAGCCTCATCCTTGGTCATGAGCTTCAGATCTCCCGGCACGTTTTCTACGAGGGAAACGGTGTAGTTTGCCATCGGGTCGGACGGATTCATGATCGATGCGGCGGAGGATTGATCCTGAGCGACTTCCGTCACGGTATAGCCGGCGGGGGCATCGAAGGTTACCTTGCCCTTCAGGTTTTTCGTGTCCGCTGCGGCAACGGAAACGATCAATGCCGCAAGAAAGAGCGCGGAAAAGAGAACGGTGAAAACGCGAGTTTTACGATTGAAACGATGCAAAAGAAACCCCTCCTAAAATGTCTTATAATTATAGTTATGTATCATTTTACTGCTTGCTGCTTCCTGTCTGGTCATTTGCCGGATATTGCGGAGAGAACGATTCTCTCGAAAGATTCTGTTTCCAGCGACGCACCTCCGATCAACACACCGTCGATATTCTCCTGTGCCAGAATTTCGCCGCTGTTTTCCGGTTTTACAGAACCGCCGTACAGCACCCGCAGGCGCTCTCCGGCGGAAATGCCGAACTTGTCGAAGGCGCGGTCGCGGATAAAGGCGCAGGCGTCGTCCGCGTCGGCGCTGCCCGCCGTCCTTCCCGTGCCGATCGCCCATACCGGTTCGTAGGCGATCGTGAGAAAATCGGCGACGACGTCGCTGGTCAACGACGACCAAGCGGAGTCGAGCTGTTGCGCCAGCACTTGTTCCATCCTGCCCGCTTCGCGCTCTTCCAGGGTCTCGCCGACGCAGAAAATCGGCAGGATCTCCGACTCCAAGGTCGCGATCAGCTTCTTCTCCAGCAAATCGTCCTTCTCGCCGAATACATGGCGACGTTCGCTGTGCCCGATGATGACGTACTTGCAGCCCGCTTCCTCCAGCATCGGCAGCGAGATTTCACCGGTGAAAGCCCCTTTTGCCTCGTAATGGACGTTCTGCGCGGCGATCTCGACCCATTTCGTCCCGCGCGCCTCGACCGCGCTGCAGATCGACGTGAAGGGAGGCGCGATGACGATTTCGATACGCCCGCCATCCACGGCAGCAACCGCCCTCTTGCCCTCCGCGTTTTTTGTCAGCCATTCTTCCAAATTGCGAATATATTCACTTGTCGTCGCACGATTCTGGTACATCTTCCAGTTGCCTGCGATCATTTTTCTGCGCAACCCAGACACCTCCAAAAAAATCACGGGGATTCGTTTCTTCATAAAACGGGGCGGCAATGCCTTGCATTATGCAGGATGCCGCCCCGTTATGCCTTGTCTTACCCCACAAAAAGGATCCGGCCGTCAGAGGATGTAAGGCTCCACTCCCGGGAGCATACGCCCCTCGAAAAACTCCAGGCTCGCTCCCCCACCGGTCGAAACGTGCGAGACCTCGTCCTGTCTGCCGAACTTCGTCACGGCCGCCGCAGTATCGCCTCCGCCCACAACGGTGAACGCTCCTTGTGCGGTGATCTTCGCCAGCATGTCCGCCACCGCCCTGGTACCCTCCGCAAACGGCGCCGTCTCGAATACGCCCATCGGACCGTTCCACAAAACCGTATCGGCCGTGTCGAGCAGGACGCGGATATTTTCAACTGTGCGTACGCCGATGTCAAGCCCCATTAGGTCGCCCGGAACGGCATCCGCCGCAACGGTCTGCGCAACGGCATCGGGCGCGATCGCCGCGGCGACGACGACGTCCTCGGGCAGGAGAATTCGCACGCCTTTCTCCTTGGCCAGCGCGAGCATCTCGGAGGCGAAAGCGAGTTTCCCCTCCTCGCAAAGGGACTTGCCGATTTCCAGGCCCTGCGCCTTGAAAAAAGTAAAGGCCATGCCGCCGCCGATGACGATCGCGTCGGTGCGGTCAAGCATGTTCTCGATCACGCCGATCTTGTCGGATACCTTCGCCCCGCCGAGAATCAGCACGAACGGCCGTTTGGGATGGTCGCGCACCGCGCTCAGGGCCGCGATTTCGCGAATGAGCAACGGCCCCGCGAAGGAGGGGAGGAATTCCGTCACGCCGCGCGTGGACGCATGAGCGCGATGCGCCGCGCTGAACGCGTCCATGACGAAAACGTCGAACGGGGCGGCCAGTTTTTCGGCGAAAGCCGCGTCGTTCTTCTCCTCCTCCGCGTAGAAGCGCAGGTTTTCCAGCACCAATACGTCGCCGCCGGATGCGG
>DAIRUD010000372.1:0-2460 GCA_036803565.1 Synergistaceae bacterium
CCGCCGCCGATGCAGCCGCCGGGGCAGGCCATGATCTCGATGAAGTGGTAATCCGCCTCGCCCGCCTTGATCTTCTCGATCAGCTTCTCGGCGTTGCGCAGGGTGTGCGCGACGGCGATCTTGAGGATGACGCCGCCGCCGAGGTCGACCTGGCTCTCCTTGATCCCCTCGAGGCCGCGCACGTCGCAGAAGTCGACCTTGTCCAGCGTCTTCCCCGTGTAAAGCTCGTACGCCGTGCGCAACGCCGCCTCCATGACGCCGCCCGTCGTGCCGAAGATCTGGGCGGCACCGGTGGAGAGGCCCATCGGCGCGTCGTACTCCTCCTCGGGGAGGTCGTCGAACTCGATGCCCGCCTCGCGGATCATGCGGGCGAACTCGCGCGTCGTGATGACGATGTCGACGTCGCGGAAGCCGCTGTCGTTGAGCTGCGGGCGCGCCGCCTCCCACTTCTTCGCGGTGCAGGGCATGACAGAGACGGAGACGATCTTCTCGGGATCGACGCCGGACCGCTCCGCGAAGTACGTCTTGACCGTCGCGCCGAACATCGCCTGCGGCGATTTGGCCGTGGAGAGGTGGGGGATGATCTCCGGATGCATCGTCTCGACGAAGTTCACCCAGCCGGGCGAGCAGGAGGTCATCATCGGCAGGACGCCGCCCTCTTTGATGCGCTTGAGGAGCTCGTGCCCCTCCTCCATGATGGTCATGTCGGCGGCGAAGTCGGTGTCGAACACCTTGTCGAAGCCGATCTTGCGCAGCGCCGCCACCATCTTGCCGGTGACGATGCCGCCGGACTTCATGCCGAACTCCTCGCCGAGCGCGATGCGCACGGAGGGCGCGGTCTGGACCACGACGTACTTCTCGGGGTCGGCGAGCACGTCCCAGACGGCCTGGGTGTCGTCCTTCTCGGTCAGCGCGGCGGTCGGGCAGACCGTGGTGCACTGCCCGCAGTAGGAGCAGGAGACGGCGTCGAGCCCCATGCCGAAGGCCGGCTCGACGATGCTGGAAAAGCCCCGGTTGACGGAGCTGTAGATGTCGAGCCCCTGGCGCTCCGAGCAGACGCGCACGCAACGCGTGCAGAGGATGCACTTGTTGGGGTCGCGCGTCAGGGAGGGGTTGCCGCAGTCCATCTCGAACTCCCGCTTCTCCCCGTGGAAGCGGATTTCGCGCAGGCCGAGGTCGGCCGCGATCTGCTGCAGTTCGCAGTGCTGGTTCTTGACGCAGAAAAGGCAGTCCTGGGGGTGGTTGGCGAGCATCAGCTCGACCACCGTCCGGCGCGCCTCGCGCACGGCGGGCGTGTTGGTACGCACCACCATGCCCTCGCTCACGGGGAAGACGCAGGAAGCGGCGAGCGAACGGCCGCCCTGCACCTCGACCACGCAGACGCGGCAGTTCCCCTCGCGGGAGAGCTCGGGGTGGTAGCAGAGGTGCGGGATGTCGATCCCCACCTCCTTGGCCGCCTGCAGGATCGTGTAGCTTTTGGGCACGGAAACCTCGCGCCCGTCTATGGTCATCTTGATCGTCGTTTCGCTAATGCTGGACATCTTCGTCCTGTCCTCCTTCCTCTACTAACCCCTGTCGATGGCCTTGAACGGGCACTTCTCCTGGCAGGCGCCGCACTTGATGCACTTGCTCTGATCGATCACGTGCAGGCCCTTGATTTCGCCGGAGATCGCGTCGACCGGGCAGACCTTCTTACAGAGGCCGCAGCCGCGGCAGTTGTCGGTGATGATGAAATTGGTCAGCGCGGTGCAGGCGCCCGCCGGACACTTGTGGTCGCGGATGTGCGCCTCGTACTCGTCGCGGAAGAAGTGCAGGGTCGAGAGGACCGGGTTCGGCGCCGTCTGCCCCAATGCGCAGAGCGAGGCCGCCTTGATGGTCTTGGCCAGGCTTTCGAGCAGGTCGATATCCCCTTCGTGCGCCTTGCCCTCGGTGATGCGGTTGAGGATCTCCAGCATCCGCTTCGTTCCCTCGCGGCAGGGGGTGCATTTTCCGCAGGATTCGTCCTGGGTGAAGTTGAGGAAGTAGCGGGCGATGTCGACCATGCAGGTCGTCTCGTCCATGACGACGAGGCCGCCCGAACCCATCATCGCCCCCGCCTTGGTGAGCGATTCGTAGTCGATGGCCAGGTCGAGCAGACTCTCCGGCAGACATCCGCCGGACGGTCCGCCGATCTGCACAGCCTTGAACTTCTTCCCGTCGGGGATGCCGCCGCCGATGTCGTAGATGATCTCGCGCATGGTGATGCCCATCGGCACCTCCGCCAGCCCCGTATTGTTGATCTTGCCGGTGAGCGCGAAGACCTTCGTCCCCTTGCTCGTCTCCGTGCCCAGCGACGCGAAGTGCGCCGCGCCGTCGCGCATGATGGAGGGAACATTGGCGAACGTCTCGACGTTGTTGATGTTCGTCGGCTTGCCCCAGAGACCGGAGTTCGCCGGGAACGGCGGACGGGGGCGCGGCATG
>DAIRUD010000373.1:0-2453 GCA_036803565.1 Synergistaceae bacterium
AGCCTGGAGCAGTGGTTCATCAAGATTACGGACTACGCGGAGGAGCTGCTGGACGCGCTGGAGAGCGTACGTGCGGCGGTCGGCGCCCGGCGCGCCATATACGGGCTCAAGGATAAATATCACGATACCGTCGACGCCCTGCGCGGCGTCATTGCCAGATATCCCGACATCGAGATCAAAACCCTGCGCAACACCTACCCCGCCGGGGACGAACAGGTGCTCGTCTACGAGACGATCGGCCGCGTCGTGCCGGAGGGCGGCATTCCGCTCGCCGTCGGCGCCGTCGTCCTGAACGTGGAGACGCTCCTGAACATCGGGCTCGCGCTGCGGGACATACCGGTCACGGAGAAGTACGTCACCGTGGCCGGAGCCGTCCGCGCACCGGCCACGATCCGCTTTCCCATCGGCGTTTCGGTGCGCGAGGCGATCGACGATTGCGGCGGGACGGACCTGGAGGCGTACGCCGTGATCGACGGCGGCCCCATGATGGGCAAGACGGTCGCCCCCGACGCGCCGATCACCAAGACCACGAAGGGCCTGCTGGTCGTCCCGGAGGATCATCCCTGGGTATCGGCGAAGAACCGCGGTATCGAGCGCATGATGCGGGTCGCCAAAATCGCCTGCTGCCATTGCATGCTCTGCACGGAGGTCTGTCCGCGCTACCAGCTGGGCCACAATCTGCACCCGGACAAGCTCATGCGCCTCGCCTCCTACAACACGACGGCGGAGCGCGACGCGGCGGCGACGGAGGCCTTCCTCTGCTGCGAGTGCGGCCTCTGCGAGCTGGGCTGCATCATGGATCTGCAACCGTGGAAGCTGAACCAGGAGCTGAAAAGGCGTCTGTCGGCGCTGGGCATCAAGAACCCGCACCGCAACGCGCCGCAGACGGTGCGCGCCTTCCGCGAGCACAAGCTGTACCCCGTGCCGAAGCTGGTCCGCAGGATCGCCATGTCGCGCTACGACGGCCCGGCGCCGTTGCGCGGAGGGTACGACCGGGTTCCGGAACGGGTCGTGCTGCCGCTGCGGCAATCGCTCGGAGCTCCTTCCGTCCCCTGCGTGGCCGCAGGCGACCTCGTCCGCAAGGGCGATCCGGTGGCCGACATCCCGCAGGGCGCGCTCGGAAGCAGACTGCACTCCTCCATCGACGGCCGGGTCGCCGAGGTGCGGGAGGACGCCGTGGTCGTCGAATCCGGAACGAAGTAGAGGGAGGCCGCCGAAATGAGCAACCGCGCCATCGCACTTGTGGAATACAAATCCGTCCCGCTGGGGATCCAATCGGCGAACGCCATGTTGCGGGAGGCCGACGTCGAACTCGTCTTCTCGAGCCCCGTCTGCCCCGGGAAATACGTCTCGATCATAGAGGGCACGGTGGACTCGGCGAAACGCGCGCTCGCCAAGGCGGAGAGCGTCGGCGGCGAGTTCCTGCTCGACGCGCAGCTCATCCTCAACCCCAATCCGCAGGTCTGTCCGGCGATCACCGGCACGAACCCGGTGGATGACGTGGAAAACGTCGGCGTCATCGAGACGATCGGCGCGATCGCGTCCGTCAAGGCGGGCGACCTCGCGGCCAAATCCTCCCATATCTCGTTACTGGAGATCCGCATCGCGCGCGGCCTCGGAGGCAAGAGCTTCGCCGTCTTCTGCGGCGAGCTGGCCGCGGTGAAGAACGCGACGACGGTCTGCCTGCGCGAGATCGGCGAGGAGGGCGGCATCACGAGTTCCACCGTGGTCTCGGCCGTCCACCCGAAACTCGTCCCGTTCCTGTTCTAGGCGAAGGACGGCCGCATGAGCAAGCCGAGCGCCCTCTTCGCCCGCATCGCCATGACCGAGGCGGCCAGCGAACGCTGGCTCTCCTCCGCCGCCGCTTTCGCGGCGAACTACGACGATTGGCGGCAGATGAACCCGGCGGCGGCCAGTCGATACGACGACTTGGCCGAATCCCTCCGCGCCCGCGAGTTCATGTCCGTCCGCGAATTTCTCGAGTCGCTGGCCGATCGGTCGCGCTACTTCTGCTGCGACTACGACGACGCCGAGGGGGCTTTTTTCGTCGCCGACGCCTCCTGCGCCTCCTCCCTCGCCGACACGGTGCAGATCCTCGCCGTCCTGCGCGGCGCCGAATCGTTCAAGGACGACGACGCGCCCTCCTTCGCCTACGTCTTCCCCGCCCTCTCGGGCGGAGACCCGGAGGCGCTTTTGGAGATCCGGCGCGGGAGTTCTTCCTTCCGCAATCCGACGGACGCGGACCCGGAACTCCTTTATTTCGTCAACGAAGCGGAGGAGTTCATCGAATCCCTGCTGGAGGACGACGACTGAGGACTCCGGCCCCCTCGCGCCCCGCCGCACCGCTTCCGGTACGGCGGCGATTGGCGAGCCTGCTTTTCGCAACGCCTCCCTCCCCGCATGCGACACGGGATAAACGGATATATGATAAAATCCCCGCAGATACCCCGTCC
>DAIRUD010000374.1:0-2450 GCA_036803565.1 Synergistaceae bacterium
CCGAGGAGTCTCTGCAACTCCTCGGCAACGGGCCGCAGCGTGTACTTCACGTCGACGCTCCCCTTCGGCCTGCCCAGGTGCGAGCAGAGGCAGGTTTTCGCCCCTGCCTCGACGAGCTCCCGAATCAGCGGAAGGTGCGCGCGGATTCTCGTGTCGTCGGCCACGCCGCCCTCCGGCGCGAGGGGGACGTTGAAGTCGACCCGCACGAGGACGTTCCTGCCGGCGACATCGTTACGGGAAAACGTCCTGAGCTTCAACGTCTTACAGGCCTTTCCGCAGCATGAAATCGATCAGGTCGTTCACACGGCTGCTGTAGCCCCACTCGTTGTCGTACCACGAGAGCACCTTCACCATATCGTCGATCACGGTCGTGTGTTCCGGCGCGAAGATCGACGAGCGCGGATCCCCCACGAAATCCATGGAGACGAGGTCGTCGGTCTCGTAACCGAGAATGCCCTTCAGCGGGCCTTCCGCGTACTCCTTGACGGCGGCGTTGATCTCCTCCTTCGTCGCGGACTTGGCGAGGACCGCGGTGAAGTCGACCACGGAGACGTCCGGCGTCGGCACACGGAGAGAGAAACCGTTTAGTTTTCCTTTGAGCTCGGGCATGACCTCGGAAATCGCCTTTGCCGCTCCGGTGGTGGTGGGGATGATCGACAACGCCGCGGCACGCCCGCGCGACGGACTCTTTTTGTGCGGAAAGTCCAACGTGACCTGGTCGTTGGTGTAGGAGTGCACCGTGTTCATCAGGCCGCGCAAGATCCCGAAACGCTCGTGCAACACCTTGCAGACGGGTGCCAGGCAATTGGTCGTGCAGGAAGCGTTGGAGATGATATGGTGTTTCGCCGGGTCGTACGCCCCTTCGTTCACGCCCATGACGATCGTCACGTCGTGGTTCTTCGCCGGAGCGGAGATCAGAACCTTTTTCGCCCCCGCGTCGAGGTGCGCGCGCGCCTTCTCCGCCTCGGTGAAACGCCCCGTGCTCTCGACGACGATATCCACCCCCATCTCCTTCCAGGGGAGCTTGGCGGGGTCCGGCTCCGCAAGCGCCTTGATCTTCATGCCGTTGACGGTGAGCACATCGCCGGAGAGATCCACCGTTCCGGGAAACCGGCGAAAGACGGAGTCGTATTTCATGAGGTAGGCCAGGGACTCGGGCGGCGTCAGATCATTGACCGCGACAACCTCGAACTCGTGCTGTCCGCCGTTCACAAAATAGGAGCGGAGGGAGAGGCGGCCGATCCGGCCAAAACCGTTGATTGCTACCTTGTACTTTGCCATTGTGGGAACCTCCTTATGTGGTGGATCATCTGCTGAAATGGAGACGGCATCGGAAACGCCGCACGACACAAACCAACCGCAGCCATCACGGCTCTTAAAACAACGTTCCGAGGTTAGCAAAAGAGCTGGGAACGGTCAACGTCGATCCCGCCGAGACGCTATTGGGGGAAACAGGGAATATCGTTCATTACGGCGAAACTGCGCCGAGCCGGGAACGAGCATTCCGGCCCGACGCAGTTTCGCCGTCGTGCGTCTCCTTACATCAAATCCTCGTACATCACGCGCAGGAGATCGCCAAGCGACATCGCGCTGAGCACGTCGCCGTTGGGGCGATAGGGCATCGTCCCGTCGAAGTATTCCGCGACGCCGCCGAGGCATCCCCTTCTGAGGTGGGAGGAGAAGGGACGGATCAGGGACCAGCCCATTTCCTTCGCATCCGGGTTGTAACGCATGAAGGCGGTGATGAAATGACCGAGCAGCCACGGCCAAGCCATCCCGCGCAGCCTCGCCTTCTGGCGCTGGTCCGGGCGGCCTTCGGCGCGCCCCTTGAATTTGTGATGGTGCGGATCAAGCGTGCGCAGACCGTAGGTCGTGTACAGCTCGTTCCAGCAGGTGGTGAACACCGCCCTGCCCTTGTCATCCGGAAGAAGCGCGTGCGGCAGCGAAAGCGCGAAGATCGCGTTGGGCCGGATCGTGGCGTTCTTCTCTCCCGTCACCGGGTCGACCCAGTCGAACAGGTATTTGCCGTCCTCGTTCCAGAAAATGCTCTCGAAAGAAGCTCGCGCACCGTCCGCCAGCTTTTCATACCGCTCCGCGGCGGGGCTGTCTCCCACCTCCTTCGCCACGCTGGCCATGAAAAGCAGCGCGTTGTACCAGAGGGCGTTGATCTCGACGAGATAGCCCCTTCTCTCCACAAGGGGCTCTCCCCCGGCATCGCCGGACATCCAGTGCCGCGTGTTCTCATGGTTGAAGTATTTCAACAGCTTCGTGCCGTCGTCCATCACCGCGCCGAGATCCTCGCAGCCCTCGAAGTATTTGTCGAGGATCGCGCGCAGCGAGTCGAAGCGCTCGGTCGCGTAGCCGATGCCCTCCGCCGCCGCATACTTCTCCGCCGCGTACAGGAACCAGAGGCCGGCGTCGATATCCCCATAGCGCGATTCACCCTGCGG
>DAIRUD010000375.1:0-2449 GCA_036803565.1 Synergistaceae bacterium
TCCTTCGGCTACTCCGCGCCCGGAGCGGCAACCGCTTCCGGAGCCTCGTCCTCGAACTCGACCGCTTTTTCGGCGACGGCGACGCTGCCGTAGCGTTCGATGCCCGTGCCGGCCGGAATCAGCAGCCCGATGATGACGTTCTCCTTCAAGCCCTGGAGTTCGTCCACCTCTCCCCGGACGGCGGCCGCCGAAAGGATCTGCGCCGTCTGCTGGAAGGAAGCAGCGGAGAGGAAGCTGTCGGTCGCCAGCGCCGCTTTGGTCACCCCGTGGACGACCGGCTTGCACTCGGGCACCTCGCGCAGCCTGCGGATGTAGGCCAGGCGCTGGATGATGCGCTTGAGCTCGGTCGCGGCGTTCGACGGGCGCACCACGACGTGGTTCGTATGCGCCTCCACGATGCGCTCGATCGTCTCCTGGGTGATCTCGCGACCCGCTTCCGCGACGACGCGCCCTTCCTCGTCCTTGACGTCCTCGAGCAGGACCTTGCCGTAGATCTTCTCCTTGAGGACCTGCTGTTGCAGTTTTTCGTGCGTCAGGATACTTCCTTCGATGTCGATGGCGACGATCGAGCCCTCCACCAACCCGCGCACGATCCCGCCGTCGACCATCTGCGGAACGGAATCGATGGCGTTGCCGTCCCGGCCGATGGCCTGGGAGAGCGGCTTGCAGAAGTAATGATCGATCAGGACGTGGTGCATCGCATCCTGGATGTTGATCATCTCCGTGTTCTTCCACACCTTCACCACTTTGACGAAGTGATTGCGGAGGATTTGCAGCACTTCCTTGGTGAGCATGCTGTCGCGCGGAGCGGCAACCTCCCCGTCGACGACGATGTTTTCGGCGAGATAGCGGCTGTCCTCCATCGAGGACAGGGCCTCCGTGTCGCACACCAGCAAGGGGCGCGGTTTCAGCCGTACGATCTCGGCGAGGTCGGCGGAAGTCAGCGTCGTCCCGGCCGGGATGCGCACCTCGCCCTCCCCCACGAAATCCTCGATCAGCAGGAGCGAATCCAACGTATGCCGGAACGCGGCCTCGCCCACGATCACCCGCATGCCCTCGTCGTCGTCCTGGAGGATCAGATCGGAGATCGCGCGGCCGGGTTTGAGGATGTCCAGAATCGACGCCTCGTTCAACGCCGTTCCCTTGTAGCGGCTCGCGACATCCCCGACGCCGCTGCCGGAAAGATCCTGCAGCGTCCTGCCGGTCAAGAACTCCACCGCCTCCGTCGTGTAGGCTTCGTTGTCGCTGCTGATGCTGCGGACCTCTTCCTCGAAGTCCTCTTTCCAGACCAACTCCCCCGCCACGAAGACGCTGTCGCCCTCCTCGGCGACGCGCACGCGGTTGACGGGCGCCACCTTGCGCAGGATCGTCTCGATGTGCTTGTCGTTGATCGAAACACCCTGCGTGCGGTAAACCTCTTGAATTCCGTCGAGGAGGTAGCGCTGCACCTCCTCCAGGCCCTCGACCTCGAGGAGCTGCTGCGGGTCCTTGTAGCCCTCGGTCAACTCCTGTCCGACGCGGACCTCGGAGCCGACCTGGATATCGGTCTTCAGGCTCTGCGCCGCCGGAACGTTCCAGGCGATGCGCTCCTCGTTGCCGTCCCGGTCCACCGTCTCGACGATGATCTTGCGCTTGCCCTCCGTTTCGCGGATTTCGACGATGACGCCGTCGCGGTCCGCAAGCATGGCCACCTTCTTGGGCCGACGCACCTCGAAGAGCTGTTCGATGCGGGGAAGGCCCTGGGTGATGTCCTCGCCCGTGAACTGGCGGACGCCGCCGGTGTGGAACGTGCGCATCGTCAGCTGCGTGCCGGGTTCGCCGATGGACTGCGCCGCGACGACGCCCACCGCCTCGCCGACGGAGATCTTCTTGCGTGTCGCCAGATCCCGCCCGTAGCAGGTGCGGCAGATCCCATGGCGGAGGCCGCAGGTCAAGGGGCTACGAACCCAGACCGATTTGATGCCCAGTTCCTCGATTTGGGCCGCCGCCTGTGCGGATATTTCCTCACCCTTGGGCAGCAGGACTTCCCCGCTTTCCGGGTGATGGAGGTCGTCGAGCAGGATACGCCCGGTCAGGCGCTCCGCCAGGGAGATGATGACCTTATCCTCGGCGAGAAGCGGCCGCACCTCGACGCCCTCGTTCGTGCCGCAGTCGTCATCGGTGATGATGAGATCCTGCGCCACGTCCACAAGACGCCGCGTAAGGTAGCCCGACTTCGCCGTACGCAACGCGGTGTCGGCCAGCCCCTTCCGCGCGCCGTGCGTGGAGAGGAAGTATTCGAGCATGTTCAGACCTTCGCGGAAGTTGGCGACGATCGGATAGTCGATAATGCGCCCCGACGGATCGGCCATCAGGCCGCGGATACCCGCCATCTGGGCGACCTGGCCGCGCGTACCGCGCGCGCCGGAGTCGACCATCATGCGCAGCGGGTTGGACTTCTCCATATGGT
>DAIRUD010000376.1:0-2417 GCA_036803565.1 Synergistaceae bacterium
TCAGCAGAACCCGCGCGTCCGGCATCTCCCGCCGCAACTTGGCCGCCGCCTTCGTCCCCGCCGCAACGCCGCCGATCACCACAATCTTCATACACGACACCCCCGTCGTAGGAAAATTTCACGTTTGTCCGCGCAGCTCCATTATACGACGGATGTGCGGTATGCAATGGGCGCGAAGGCGGGAATCTGCGTTTCGCTTTCGGCGGGCTTGCGGAGCGCGGCTATTGCGATATCCCCGTTTCGGCGCTATCATGCGATGAAATTCCATTGTGGAGGGAGACGCACATATGCCCGCCGATCTGACGGAAAACATCAAGGCCTTCGCCTTGGACCTCGGCTACAGCCGTGCGGGGATCGCCCCGGCGCGGAACTTCACGGAGTACGCCGCCGAGGTGGCCGGGCGCGGCGAGCCGTACGCCCACATGGCGGAGCGCCTCTGCGCCGCGGGGCGGCTGGAGGAACTGGCGCCGCGCGCCAGGTCCATCGTCGTCCTGGTCTGGGACTACGCCCGCAACGCCTTTCCGGAGTCGCTGCTGGGCAAGGTCGGCCGGGTCTATCAGGCGCGCTGCTACAACGCGCCGGAGAACCGCGTGCACGGCGCGCGCCTGCGGCTGATGCGCGACTATCTGGAGCGAAACGGCTGCGGGATCGTCGACGACGTCTTCGTCCCCGCCCGCCACTCCGGCGCGCTGGCGGGCGTGACGACCTTCGGCCGCAACAACTTCGCCTACGCCGAGGGCATCGGGTCGTTCCTCATCGTCCTGCCCATCCTCGTCGACAGGGAGCTGGCGTACGACGAGCCGACGCTCGACTGCGCCTGCCCGCCGAACTGCGACGCCTGCATGCGGGCCTGCCCGACCGGCGCGCTCTACGCGCCCTTCCACCTCGCCCCGCGCAAGTGCATCGCCCACAACACGTTCGCCACCGACCCACGACCGGGGAGCGAGACGTACATCCCGCCGGAGATCCGGGAGGAGATGGGCCGGCACGTCCACGGCTGCGACCTCTGCCAGACGGCCTGCCCGCGCAACCAAAAACGATTGAAGGCGCAGCTGCCCGCGGACGCCTTTCTGGAGCGCCTGGCGGAGCGCTTCACCCTGGCGGACCTGCTCGCCATGCCCGACGGCTTCTACGAAACGTGCGTCCAGCCGATCATGTACAACTACATCCAGGATGTGAAGTACTTCCGGCGCAACGCGGCCGTCGCCATGGGCAACACGGGGGACGCGTCCTACGTACTCGACCTGGAGCGGGCGCTCGCCGACCCGGAGCCCGTGGTCCGCGCCCATGTCGCCTGGGCGCTCGGCAAACTCGGTGGGGACCGCGCCGCCGAGGCCCTGAAACGGCGGCTGGCCATGGAGGATTCCGGCACCGTGCGCAGGGAACTGGAAGAAGCCCTGCGACGGACGGCAGCCCCAACGGCAGGAGAGCCGCCGACGACCGAGTCGAACCGATAAGATCAAACCGGGGCGACGGGGTTTCGATCGATCCCGTAAAGCCGACGAAGAGCCGCACACTGCAAAACAAGGCCGCAGAGGAAGGCGGCCCGGAACCGAAGAGAAAGGTGGATCACCCCATGCAGCAACGCAACATCGCGGAACTATACTTCAGCCCCACCGGCGGCACGAAGGACGTCTCCAACCGCGCCGCGCGCGCGCTCGCCGACCACAGCGCCGCATACGACCTCACCGCGCCCGAGACGGAGGGCGTATCGTTCGCGGCGGACGACATCGCGATCGTCTCCCTTCCGGTCTTCGCCGGGAGGATTCCGCCGATCGCGGCCGACCGGCTGCGCCGCTTCTCCGGCAACGGCGCGGCGGCGCTCGCCCTCGTCGTCTACGGCAACCGGCACTACGACGACGCGCTGCTGGAGCTGTGCGACGTCCTCCGCGAGCGCGGCTTCCGCGTCGCGGGCGCGGCGGCGATCGTCGCCCGGCACTCCATCGCCCCCGAGATCGGCGAGGGACGCCCCGACGACGGCGATTACCGGGAGATCGCGGCGTTCATGGAAGCGGCCGGTGAGCGCATCGCCTCCGGCGACCTCCCGGACGCGCTCCCCCTGCCGGGCAACCGCCCCTACAAGACCACCCCGCCCGGCGGCTTCCCCATCGCCGTTTCGGAGGCCTGCACGCAATGCGGCACCTGCGCCGCGCACTGCCCGGTCGGCGCGATCCCCCTCGCCGCCCCGTCGACGACGGACCTCGACGCCTGCATCCGCTGCATGCGCTGCATCCGCATCTGCCCCGAACAGGCCCGCGCCGTCCCGCCCGAGGCCTACGCGAAACTCCAACATTTCCTGAGCGCGTTCCGCACCCCGCGCGAGAACGAGTTCTTTCCGGATGTATAATTCTATTTCTAATTCAAATAGCCTGTAATAAATATCGAAACATACTGTTATTGCACGTGTCATAAAAATT
>DAIRUD010000377.1:0-2409 GCA_036803565.1 Synergistaceae bacterium
ACGTCCTATCAGGGCAGGCCATGGAACTCGGAGCTCTGCCTGAAGGCGCATAACCTCGCCGGTCTCAAGGTCGGCAGCGATTGGAACGGACAGGTCTACTCAAAGGTCTCATGGGAGCAGCAGCCGAGCGGTAAGAAGTACGAAAAAGTCTCCGACTTCCGCCGGTATCTCCTGTGGGAGGATTTTGTTGATGACTACGCCGTGAAGATCTCACGCGACTACCCCGTCTGCACGGCCTCGGCGGACAATTTCATCGGATATTTCTCCGGGCTCTTTCGCGGGCGCTGGGGCGCGTGGGCAACGGATCTCTCGTATCTCGACCGGCTGCTCGACCAGACGTTCGCGCTCGCGCCGGTCTTCTTCGGCGAGGCCTGGCAGGATAAGGTCTGGGCGGCATATCGATATGCCGCGGCCAAGGGGCGGTTGACATCCGAGCATGAGGAGCGCATCCGGAGACGCCTCGAGGCAACGATCCCGGAGGGGGTCCCGCTGTTCGAGGATGCTGTGCCAGCTCCCCAACCGCAGCCCGCACAGCCTGCCGCGAAAGAACCCCTCGTCTGCATCGATCCCGGGCATGGCGGCGTCGATCCGGGGGCCATTGGGCCGGTCGGCACGAAGGAAGCGGAGATCAACCTGCTCTTCGCCCGGGCGCTCGGCACTGAGCTGCGTGCTCGGGGGTACAGCGTCGTGATGACCAGAGACGGTCCGGAACGGCTCGCGTCGAGCAAGAACGCGGACCTCTCGGCCAGGTACAAGGTCGCGAACGACGCGAAAGCCGACGCGTTTATCTCCATCCACTGCAACGCCGCCACCAACGCGACCGCCCGAGGGTTCGAGGTTTATACGACACGCGGTCAAAACGTCAGCGATGCCATGGCCACATGCGTCTTCGAGGCGTGGAAGGCGCAGGTCGGCGGCGCGATGCGGCCGGACTACTCGGACGGCGACCCCGACAAGGAGGCCGGCTTTGCGGTCATCAGGGGGACGCGGTGTCCGTCCTGCCTGGTTGAGCTGGCCTTCATCAGCAATCCCCAGGATGAGCAGTTGCTCAGGGACCCGCAGTGGCGCGTCCGGGGCGCGAAGGCCATCGCGGACGGCGTCGCGCGGTTTCTCGGATGAGGGCGGCGGAGAAGGTCGCGGAGGCGCACCTGACCTCCCTGATGCCGCTACGCAAGCCGCTGGCGAAGTGGTCGATTCGGTTCACGTTCGGCGCGGGCGTCGTCGTTGTGGCTCTGGATGCCCTCGGACGGTCGCCGTCGATAGAGGTGCTGAACTTTCTGGAGCACATCATCAACGTGACCGCAGTTCCGGTGATTGGCTACATCCTGACCTCGACGATAGAGGCGGTGGCGAAAACGCTGAAGGGTGAGCCGGAGGAGTCCAAAGGGCAAGGAGCGCAAATGGAGCACGAAAAGGAGGTCGGCGAGTATGAGGAAAGATACGAGGATCCTGGCGACGGTTATTGTGATCTCGCTCCTCGCGGGAGCGGTCGCGTACGTGGTGCAAATCCACCGCCGCGAAAATATCCGTCGCGCGATTGAGGCCACGCACGAGGCCCGGACCGAGACGGACAGGCACGTCGAGGTCATTGAACGGGACCAGCGCGAGTTTGTGGAGCGCGTCAAGAGCCGGGACGCCCAAGCCCATAGAGAGGTGGTGAGAATCCGTGAGAGTGTTCGAAAAAGCGTTGATCTTATCCCTGATGACGATCTTGGCGATGCTTTGGAGTATGAGCTGGAGTTGCGACAGCGCAGGCGCATGGGAGAAGGTGGCTCCGGGGTGGATGGCAACTGAGCCGGGATACTGGTATTCGAATCCGGAGATACGCCGACTCATTAACGAACTTCGAGGCGACAGCGCGGAACTGGCCCACGCCTGGAGGTCTCTCGACGAGCAGGTGGAGGATGCCGTGAGGCATGCAGAGACCACCAGCGGCAGCATAGTCACGCTCGATGGGCTGATATCCGCCGAGCGAAACAGCGCCGACGCGGCGATCCAGACGGCGAGCAAGAGGAGCAGGAACTTCGGATTCGGGTTCTTCGCAGGCGCGGGCGTCGTTCCGGGCGGGTTCGAGCCGGTCGTCGGGGCCGGGTTTGTGTGGAGGATCTGGTAAATGGAGGACCACACCGTATCGATCGCGAGAATTGAGGAGGGGATATCTCACCTCACCGACCTCATGAACGAGATCAAGACCAAAATGTCCGACCACTCCGACATCATCCATGAACTCAAGACTGGAAATGAGATTCAAAAACAGGTCAACACGATCGTAACGAAGGATATTGCCGAGCTGAGGGGAATGGTCAACGCCATGACCCGTGTCGAGGATCGTGAGGGGCAACACGCGAAGGCCATCGTCAAGTGGGTTGTCGTGATCGGCGCGACAACGGTTTTCAACCAGATCCCGAA
>DAIRUD010000378.1:0-2405 GCA_036803565.1 Synergistaceae bacterium
ATTTAAGGAGATAATTTGTTTTATATTAATCATCAAAAGGGGTGTCCTGCAATGCGAAACATCAAAATCGGAAGAAAGCTCCTGATCGGTTTCGGACTTCTGCTGCTTTTCATCGCCGTGGCCGTGGCCGTGAGCTACGGTTATATCAAAAAGGTCCGGCACGAGAACGAAATGCTGGCGGCGGAAATCGTCCCCACCATGTCCCTGAGCATCGAGCTGGAGCGGACGATCTACGCGATGTTCTCGGCCATCGACACGTACCGCCTCACGGAGGCCGATACGGCGCGGAGCGTCGTCGAGGAATACTTCGAGAAGGTCGACGCGATCTTCCTCCGCGCCAAGGCGGAGCTGGACGCGACGCCCTCCAAAACGGGGCTGCGGCCGATCGTCGAGGAGGTCTATCCGGCCTTCATCTCCCTGCGCGACATGGTGCAGGGCAAGATGAAGGTGATCACCGCCAAGAAAAACGCGCTGGGAACCGCGACGGTCACCGGCGACTCCCTCCAGAATATCCTGAAGAACGAGATCGTCGCCTACCATTACGACCAGGAGGCGCGCGCGCAGTCGGAGACGGCCGAGCGTGCCCGTGCCCGCAATAGCCTGATCCGGAAGTACGAGGACATCCTCTACGACATCGCCGACATGCGCAGGCATCTCTTCGTCGCCTTCTTCCATCAGGATATCGACGAGGTCAAGGGCATCCTCGATATCTCCAACGCCATCCGCACCAAGGTCACGACGCTGCCGACGGGCGAGGGCGTCGATACGCCCGCGCGCGCCGAGGTGTACACGCGTGCGCGGGATACCGCGAATCTGTACATGGAGCAGGTCGAGGAGCAGGTGAACCTGTTCGTCCGCGTGCAGGAGCTGCACGGCGCCACAGCCCCCCTGAAGAACAACCTCAACGCCACCGCGACGCGCGTCACCATCGACGCCCAGAAGAACACGCAGGATATCTCCGAGGGTGCGGCGCGCTCGCTGCGCCTCTCCATGAACATCCTGCTGTACTCCACGCTGGTCGCCGGTATTCTGGGGATCGCCATCGCGCTGCTCATCTCGGGGATCATCACCAAGCCGCTCACGAACATCGTCGCGCTCGCCGCGCGGGCCGAACAGGGCGACCTCACCATCCGCCGGGAGGAGTTCGGATACGAGGGGCGCGACGAGCTCGGCACGCTCTCCGACGCGCTCTCGAACATGATCCTGCAACAGGAGCGGACGATCAACCAGGTGATCTCGGTCGCCGAGCAGGTGGCGCACGGAACGGAGAACCTGACGGCCATCATCGAGCAGTCGAACTCTTCGACGAACGAGATCAAGCGCTCCGTCGACGAGGTCGTGAAGCTCAGCGAGAACAACGCCGACGTGCTGCAGAAGTGCAATCACAGCGTCGAGGAGATGAGCGTGGGGGCCGACACGACCGCCCAGTCCGCCTCCTCCAGCGCGGAGTTCATCTCGCTGATCACGGAGGCCTCGAACAACGCCGTCGAGACGGTCAACTCCACCATCCACGAGATGGACGTCATCAACGGCAAGTCGCAGGAGAGCGAGACCAAGATCGGCGATCTCGTCGAGGCGATCGAACAGATCAGCCAGTTCGTCAGCGTCATCACCAACATGGCCGACCAGACCAACCTGTTGGCCTTGAACGCCGCCATCGAGGCGGCGCGGGCGGGCGAGGCCGGACGCGGGTTCGCCGTCGTCGCCGAGGAGGTGCGGAAACTCGCGGAGCAGTCGGGAAGCGCCGCCAACAACATCGACACCCTGATCGAGACGTTGCAGAAGAACGCCAAGGAGGTCATCACCGTGACCAACGAGTCGGGTGAGATCATCAGCGGCACCATGGGGCAGGCGGACAAGGCGCAGTCCGAACTGTCCGAAGCGGTGAGCAAGCTCCAGAACGCGAACGAGTCGATCCAGAGCATCGCCGCCGTCGCTCAGGAGCAATCGGCGGCGAGCAAGGAAATCGCGCTGGCCATCGACGGCGCGACGGCCTCGACGATCAGCGTCGTGAAAAACCTGGAGACCATCCGCCAGGCGACCGAGGAGAGCGCCCAGGCCTCCGGCAACACCGTCTCCGAGGCGCAGGCGATGCTGCGTCAGGTGACGGACCTCAGGGACATCCTCAAACAGTTCAAGATCAACGGGGAGTCGCACCAGTCCGCGCTGCGCGTGTTGCCCGGCTGAACGGGGAACCGTACCGGCGGGAGTACGCGAGCATGTGCGCTGCCGAAACGAGGAAGAAGCGAGAGGTCCGCAGGGTTGCCGGGAAGCGAAAATAAGTCCGCGCGCAACGCCGGAGAGCCCGGAGAGGAAGGCGAATGCCCCTCCCGGGCTTCTCTTATTCCAATGATAAGTCCAATCGCTCATCATGATCGGCCACGTGGCAGCACTCCCCCAGTCGG
>DAIRUD010000379.1:0-2398 GCA_036803565.1 Synergistaceae bacterium
CGGGCACGACGGCCATCAGGATGAAGACCAGCGTGACGACGCCCCAGACGACCGGAATCGTGTAGAGGAGCTTCCGTACGATGTGTGTGAACATGTAATTCCTCCCTCGCGAGAGCTTTTAGGATTTGAATATCAGGACATAAGGCAAAAAGTAAACGATGTGTGGGATAAAGCCCGAAAAAATCAGGGGTAAGTGCGACACTTACCCCTGACTCGTTGATCGAAAATTACTTCTTCTCGTTCATCCAGACGACGTCCATCTTCGCCTCGAAGCTGCCGAATGTCGGCAGGGTTGCCCCGTGAACCCACTTCTGCGTGGCGAGGTTGTGGTAGTAGTGGAAGAGGAAGAGCCAGGCCGCGTCGTCGACGATCTGCTGCTCGGCTTTCTGGTAGAGCTCGATGCGCTTGGCCTGATCCGTCTCCGAGCGCGCCTCCGAGAGCCACTTGTCGACGTCGTCGTTCTTGTAGAACGCGTAGTTGCCCTTGTCGCCGAAGTTGCTGGAGTGCAGGTTCACGTACAGGAAGTTGTCGGGGTCGAGGTAGTCCGCGATCCAGCCCATGCGGTAGAAATCCACCTCGCCGCGCTTGACCGTGTCGAGCTGGACGCCCCAGTCGACGATCTGGATGTTCATCTTGATGCCCAGGTCGGCGACCTGCGCCTGGATCGCCTCGGCGATGGCCTGGTGACGGACGTTCTGGTTCACTTGCAGGGTCGTCTCGAAACCCTTCGGATAACCGGCCTCCGCCATCAGCTCCTTGGCCTTCTCGGGGTTGAACTCGTAGCCGCGAAGATTGGGGTTGTAACCGGGCATCGAGGGGGGCAGGACGCCCTTCGCCGGGAAGAAGAGTCCTTCGAGGACGAGTTCGTTGATCATCTCGCGGTTGACCGCGTAGTTGAAGGCCTTCCGCAGCTGCGGGTGCTCCGCAAAGAGGCCGTTCGTGTTATTGAAACCGAAGTAGTAAGTGCCGGGCTGTGCCGCCTCCAGCAGGCTCTCGCCGAGAAGCGCACGTGCGTCGACCACCAGGCGGTCGGGAATTTCGCGCATGATGTCGATATTTCCGGCCTTGAATTCCTCCCAAGCCACCGTGCTGTCGGGGATGACGACCAGGCGCCACTCGTCGAGGTACGGGAGCTGGTTGCCCTGGGCATCCTTCTTCCAGTAGTTGTCGTTCCGCTTGAGGGAGAGGTACTGGTCCTGCTTCCACTCCTCGAAGGCAAAGGGGCCCGTGCCCACCGGGTGGAAGTTGAAGTCCTTCCCCCACTTCAGCACGTCCTCCTTGGGGACGACGACGAAGGATTTATAGGCGAGGACCGCCAGGAAGGGGGCGAAGGGCGTGTCGAGCGTGAACTCGAGGGTGTACTTGTCGACGGCCTTGACCCCGGCCCACTCGTCGGATTTGCCGTCGACCATGTCCTGATAGCCGGCGATCGGGCTCACGAAGAAGGCGCGCGGCGAGTTGTCGCGGATCATGCGCTCGAAGGTCCACTTCCAGTCCTCCGCAGTGACCTCGCGGCCGCCGTTCTCCGTCGGCTTGCCGCCCTCGATCGTCTTGTGGAAGTGCACGCCCTGCCGCAGCTTGAAGGTCCACTTCAGGCCGTCCGGGGTGACGCTCCAGCTTTCCGCGAGGGAGGGGATGATCTTGCCGTCGAGGGAGTTGTTGACTAAGTTTTCGAAAATGCAATTGACGACGCGGGAGGAGGTGGTATCCGTTGCCATGTGGGGATCGGTGTGGGGCGGGTTGGCGACCTCATGCCATCGCAGCGTGCCGCCGTAGACGGGTTCGGCGGCAGATGCCAAACCGGTAAATAAAACACCAAATACCAGGATTAGAGCAAAAAACAATACTGTTTTTCTCATGTTGCATTCCTCCTATAAGTGTATTGGGTTTGGGGGATTAAAGTGGCCGGTCGTAAACCAACCCCTCAATCTGCATCAACTATAAACGATCATTCGCGATTGTTCAATCAGCTTCTCCCGCATTCTTAAACTTCTTTACACAAATTAGGAGATGTCATTTCCGCACCAGCCAAACCCTGTCCATCCTGAAGGTGAAGTTGCCGAAGGCCGGGAGGGTCACGCCGTGCACATGGGGATGATGCGCGATGTTGTTGGAGTAGTGAAAGAGGAAGAGCCAGGGCGCGTCGTCGACGATCTGCTGCTCGGCCCTGCGATAAAGCGCCATCCGCACCTCCGGATCGGTTGCGACACGCGCTTCGGCAAGCCAGCGATCGACGTCTTCGTTCTTGTAGAACACTTGATTCCCCTTCTCCCCGAAATTGCTCGAGTGAAGATTGGCGTACAAAAAGCTGTCCGGATCGAGGTAGTCGACGGCGAGGCCCAAGCGGAAGAACTCCGCCTCCCCGCGGTCCAGCGTGTCCAGGTGGACGCCCCAGTCG
>DAIRUD010000380.1:0-2397 GCA_036803565.1 Synergistaceae bacterium
CCTGGCCGCGCGTACCGCGCGCGCCGGAGTCGACCATCATGCGCAACGGGTTGGAACGCTCCATATGGTCCATGATGCTGTCGGCGATCTTCCTGCCGGCGGTGGACCAGATGAAGTCCTTCTCCCGCATGTACTCCTCTTCGTCCAGAAGGCCCATCTCGTTCTGTTCGGAGAGGTCGGCCTCCTTGTCCTGCGCGATGTCGACGATGGCCTTCTTCTCCTCGGGGACCGTGATGTCCCCGATACCGAGGCTGATGCCGCTGCGCGTGGACCACCGATAGCCGAGCACCTTGATGGAATCGAGCATCTCCACCATCGCGTGCTGCCCGATGCGGTCGTACGTGTCGTCCAGCAGGGTGCTCAGGTCCTTCTTGGTAATGGACTTGTTGATGTAGCGCAACTCCTCCGGCAGCGACTGGTTGAAAATGACGCGGCCCGGAGAGGTCTCCATGTATCCCTTCTCGTCCAGTTCGTCCGCCGGGACGTTCCAGGCGGGATCGGGCTTGTAACGGATTTTCGCGTTGACGTGCACGAGGTCGTGATCGAGCTCCGAGACGACGTCGTCCATCGTGCGGAAGTAGCGTCCCTCGCCCTTCCTGCCCTCCCACATGCTGGTCAGGTAGTAGATGCCCAGGAGCATGTCCTGGGTCGGCGTCACGACGGACTTGCCGCTCGCCGGCGAGAGCAGGTTGCTGGAGGAGAGCATGAGGATGCGCGCCTCCGTCTGCGCTTCGATGGAAAGCGGCACGTGCACGGCCATCTGGTCGCCGTCGAAGTCCGCGTTGAACGCGGTACAGACCAGCGGATGCAGGCGGATCGCCTTTCCTTCGATCAAAACGGGCTCGAAGGCCTGGATGCCGAGTCTGTGCAACGTCGGCGCGCGGTTCAGCATGACCGGGTGGTCCTTGATGATCGCCTCGAGAATGGCCCAGACCTCGTCCTTGCCGCGCTCGATGAAGCGGCGTGCGCTCTTGACGTTGGGCACCATGCCGTTCTCCACAAGCTTGTTCATGACGAAGGGCTTGAAGAGCTCCAGCGCCATCTGCTTGGGCAGGCCGCACTGGTAGATCTTCAGATTCGGCCCGATGACGATGACCGAGCGCCCGGAGTAGTCGACGCGTTTGCCCAACAGGTTCTGGCGGAAACGCCCCTTCTTGCCGCGCAACAGATCCGTAAGGCTCTTCAGCGGCCGGTTGCCCGCGCCGAGGACCGCCTTGCCGCGACGGCCGTTGTCGATGAGGGCGTCGACGGACTCCTGCAGCATGCGCTTCTCGTTGCGGATGATGATATCCGGCGCGCGCAGCTCCTGGAGTTTTTTCAGTCTATTGTTGCGGTTGATGACCCGGCGGTACAGGTCGTTGAGGTCCGACGTCGCGAAGCGCCCGCCGTCGAGCTGCACCATGGGGCGCAGGTCGGGCGGGATGACGGGCAGGACGGAGAGGATCATCCACTCCGGCTTGCTGGCGCTCTTGCGGAAGTCCTCCGCGATCTGCAGGCGCTTGACCAGCTTGCGCTTCTTCTGGCCGGAGCTCTCGGCGATCTCCTCGCGCAGCGTGCCCACGAGGTCGTCGAGGTCCACGCGCTGCAGCAGGGAGAAGACGCCCTCCGCCCCGATGCCGCCGGAAAAGGTCTTGTCGTAGGCGGCACAGAGCCGCTCCTCGCGCTCCAGGATGATATCCGAGCGCTCGAAGGGGGAATCGCCGCCGTCGATGACGATCGAGCAGGGATCCTCCACCGTCTCCGTCTCCGGCTGCACGGTGAAACGGCCCGGGTACTTCTGATGATAGAGCTTGTACTCGCTCTCCGAGATGACGTCGCCCTTGCCGAAGGGCATGTGGACGACGGACGTCACGAAGAAAGAATCCTGATTTTGAAGGTTTACCGGGAGGAACTCCGCATCCGGCATCAGCTCACGCATACGCCCGAGCTGCGACTCCGGAAACACCTCGCCCGTGTCCTCCCCCTCGCGCACGACGCGCAACGCCGGCTCCACCTGGAAAAGGTCGTCGCCGAAGTCATCGCGCACGCGTTTTACCTGCGACGCACTGACGACGTCGCCGGTCTCGAAGGGCACGTCCTCCACCTTGATGATGCGGAATGCCTCCTCCGCCTTGAACTTCGGATCGTAGTGACGGTGGATACGCTCCTCCCCCGACGTGACGAGGTCGCCGCGCTTCACCAGGTCGGGACGCTTGCCGTCGGAGACGACCTTGTACTTCTGCTCGCGCTTACGCGTCGGCGCGAAGTACACGACCTTCTCCAGGTCCTTCGTCGAAGTCCCCAGCAACAGGCTGAGGCGGCTCGGGATGCCGCGAAGATACCAAATGTGGACGACCGGCGCCGCCAGCTCGATGTGCCCCATGCGCTCGCGCCGGACGCGGTTGTCCGTGACCTCGA
>DAIRUD010000381.1:0-2392 GCA_036803565.1 Synergistaceae bacterium
CGGCGTCGAGGTGCAGGGGATTGCCCTGCAGCGCGGCGGCATCGGCGACGTCATCAAGGTGAAGAACCTCGCCAGCCAAAAGGTCATCCTCGGCAAAGTGATCGACGTGGGCAAAGTCCTCGTGCAGTAATATTTCCCATAACGGGGGTCAAGGGGACAGTCGTCCCCTTGCGGGGTGCGGGGCGGAGCCCCGCGTTTTTCGTATTAACCTCCCGCCGCCTCCATCCGATAATGAAGTAGAGAAACGAGAACCAAGGGAGGGAACCGCCATGCGAACCACGCACCGTAAACGCACGATCCCCATCATACAGATATCGATTTTGGCGTTGCTCGTTCTGCTCGCCGTATCCGCGCTCCCGGCGTCGGCCAGCTCGCTCTGGTCGGACGGCAGCAGCCTCTTTTCCGACCGCAAGGCGTCGTCGATCGGGGATATCGTCATGGTCCGCGTCTCCGAGGAGATCGAGGACAGCGACGAGGGCAAGACGAAGTCCAGCAAAGCCTCCAACGAGGACGTCGGGTCCGGCTTCGGCCTGCTCGACTTCATCAGTGCCTTCGGGATCGGTACGTCGTCCTCCATGAACAGCAACACCAAGGTGGAGCGGACCAAGGAGCTGGAGGCGGTCGTGAGCTGCCTGGTGATCGACGTCATGCCCAACGGCAACATGGTCATCCAGGGCGACCGCTACCTGACGAGCGGGGCGGAGAAGATGAAGGTGACGTTCTCGGGCGTCGTGCGCCCGCAGGATATCTCGGCGAAGAACGAGGTCGACAGCGCGCGCGTGGCCAACGCGGAGGTCGTGGTCGCGGGCAAGGGGATCATCTCGCGCACGCAGCGGCCGGGGCTGATCAGCCAGGTTTTGCAGGCGATCTTTTAGAGGTGTACGGACATGAAGAGGCATAGACGGATTGTGAAGCGCCTACTCGGACTGGCGGTATTGTCGCTGCTGCTTTCGCTCTGCGCGGCGGCGGACGCGGCGGTGCAGCCGATGGTCCGCCTCAAGGACCTGGTCACGATCGAGGGCGTGCGCGAAAACCAGCTCGTCGGCATGGGGCTCGTCGTCGGGTTGCAGGGGACGGGCGACAAGGGCGCCATGGCCCAGCAGATGATGTCCAACATGTCCAGCCAGTTCGGCGTGACGGTGGACCCCAAGCAGGTCAAGAGCAAGAACGCGGCGGTCGTCACCGTCACCTGCCAGCTGTCGCCCTTCCTGCTCCCGGGGCAGAACACGGACGTCACCGTCAGCGCGGTGGGCGACGCCAAGAGCCTCGAGGGCGGCGTGCTGCTGCAGACGCCGTTGAAGGCGGCGAACGGCCAGGTGTACGCCGTGGCCCAGGGACCGCTGACCATCGGCGGCTGGGCGGAGACAGGCCAGGCGGCTTCCGTCAAGAAAAATGTCGCGACGGTCGGGCGCATACCCAACGGCGCGATCGTGGAGCAGGGCGTGCAGATGGACTACGCCAGCGGCGGCAACCTGAACCTGCTGTTGAACCAGTCCGATTTCACGACGGCACAGCGCGTCGCGTCGGCCTTGAACGCCAAGTTCGGCAACGTGGCGCACGCGGTGGACGGGCGGCGCATCTCCGTGCGCATGCCGGACAGTTACGCGCACGCCCCGACGGCCTTCATCGCCTCCATCGAGGGGCTGACCATCCGGCCCGACACGGTGGCGCGCGTGGTCGTCAACGAACGGACGGGGACGATCGTCATGGGCGGCAACGTCCGCATCGGCAACGTGGCGGTGGCGCACGGCAACCTGCACGTCCGGGTGACGGAAAACCCACAGGTCAGCCAGCCCGACGCCTTCGGTGGCGGGGAGACGGTGGTCACGCCGCAGACGGACATCACCGCGCAGGAAGCGCCGGCACAGCTGGTGGAGCTGCCCTCGACCGCCACGGTGCAGGATCTGGTGAACGCGATGAACGCCGTCGGCGCCACGCCGCGCGACCTGATCGCGGTGTTGCAGGCGATGGACCAAGCGGGCGCGCTGCACGGCCAGCTGGTGCTCCAGTAAGGGGGCGGGCGGCATGACGGATTTCTCGGCGTTGAATCGCCCGGATACGGGCGCCGCGGACGGCGGCATCACGCTCAAGGAGTACCGGCGCCGGGAACGGGCGCTGGAGACGGCCTGCAAACAATTCGAGGGCACGATGTTCTCGAAGATCTGGAAGGACATGATGAAGTCGTCCCGCTCGATCGGCGGCGAGGAACGGAAGCGCACCTACGGCGCGCTGGAGGACACGGCGGTGGAAATGGTCTCCGAGCACCTCAGCGAGAGCCAGGGAGTCGGCGTCTGGAAGCTGCTCTACGATTCGCTCCACGAAAACCTTCCCGTCCCGGAGGAAATCCGGCAGGAACGGGCGGCCGTCGCGGCGGAGCGGTCGGAGCGGATGC
>DAIRUD010000382.1:0-2389 GCA_036803565.1 Synergistaceae bacterium
TCCCGCGTCGGGGATAAAGGCGCGGCCGTGCGCCGTCTCCACCCCATTGGCCTGGAGCAGGCTGCCGACGCCGTCGCGCAGAAAGGATACAACCTCGTCCTTGCGGGCAAAGACGGCCGCCTCGTCGACCGAGACGTCGCCCGTTCGCAGGCCCAGCTTTGCCGCGGCGGAGAGTTCGTGCGCGAGGTGCGCCGTGTGCAGGAGGGTCTTCGTCGGGATGCAGCCCCGGTTGAGGCAGGTGCCGCCGAGCTCGCGCTCTTCGACGAGCAGTGTGCGCATGCCCAGTTGGGCGGCGCGGATCGCCGCCACGTATCCGCCGGGGCCGCCGCCGATCACGACGAGGTCGAAATCCGCCATCTCCCTCTCCTCCGTCACTCCGCCTGCGGCGGGAAATCGTATTTCAGCTTCGGGTGGCGCGCCGCGCGCACCTCGTCGAGCCGTCGCACCGGCGTGCGCTGCGGCGCGTCGTGCAGCGCCTGCGGATCGGTCTGCGCGCGTTCGTAAATGGCGCGGAAGACCGCGATCGCCTCGTCCAGCGTCTCCTGCGACTCCGTCTCCGTCGGCTCGATCATCAAGGCTTCCTTGACGATCAGCGGGAAGTACATGGTCGGCGGGTGGATGCCGTCGTCGAGGAGCGCCTTCGCGACATCCATCGCCGTCACGCCGTGCTCTCGTTTCAACCGGTCCAGCGTCAGGACGAATTCGTGCATGCAGATGCCGGGATAGGCGACGTCGTAGATGTCGCGCAAACCGTGCATCATGTAATTGGCGTTGAGTACGGCGTTGCGGGCCGCCTCGCGGATCCCCTCCGCACCGAGGGTCAGGACGTAGGCCAGGGCGCGGAGTGTGACCAGGAAGTTGCCGTAGAAAGAGCGCACCGCGCCGACGCTCTGCGCCGGTTCCTCGAAGCGAAAGGCGTCGCCGTCCCGCGCGGCGTGGGGCGCGGGCAGGAAGGGCGCGAGAAAGCGCTTGCAGCCGACCGCCCCCGAACCGGGCCCGCCGCCGCCGTGGGGGGTGGAGAAGGTCTTGTGCAGGTTGAGGTGGATGACGTCGAAACCCATGTCGCCGGGGCGCGCCAGGCCCATGACGGCGTTGAGGTTGGCCCCGTCGTAGTAGCAGAGCCCGCCCGCGCCGTGAACGATCTGCGTGATCTCGCAGATGTTCCGTTCGAAGATGCCCAGCGTGTTGGGGTTGGTCAGCATGAGGCCCGCCGTGTCCGGCCCGGCGGCGGCGCGCAGGGCGTCGAGGTCCACGCAGCCGTTTTCGTCCGAGGGGATGTTGATCACCTGATAGCCGGTCATGGCCGCCGTCGCGGGGTTGGTGCCGTGGGCGGAGTCGGGGACGATGATCTTCGTCCGTCCGCCGTCGCCTCGCGAGTCGTGATAAGCCTTGATCAGGAGCACGCCGGTGAACTCCCCGTGCGCGCCGGCCGCGGGTTGAAAGGTCATCTCGTCCATGCCGGTGATCTCGCAGAGCAGAGACTCCGCCTCCACCAACGCTTCCAGGCAGCCCTGCGCCGTGTGCGGCGGCTGCAGCGGATGAATGTTGGCGAAACCGGGCAAGGACGCCATCTCGTCGTTCAGCTTCGGGTTGTACTTCATCGTACAGGAGCCGAGCGGATAGAAGCCGTCGTTGACGCCGTGGATGCGCTTGGCGAGCGCGGTGTAATGGCGCGTGACGTCCGGCTGCGCCATCTCCGGCAGGCGGGGGGGCGTCTTGCGGCGCCGACCTTCCGCCAGCTCCCTGCGCGGCACGTCGAGTTGCGGCAGGATGGCGGATTTCCGCCCCGGCCTGCTCTTTTCGAAGCTCAGTTTCATCTGGACGACGCCTCCTTCCACGCGCGCAGCGCCGCCGCCAGTTCGTCGATCTCCGCGCGCGCGTTCATCTCCGTGACGCACCAGAGCAGGCCGTCCGCCACCGGGCAGCCGCCCAGAATATCCCTTTCTTCGAGAAACGCCAGCAAGTCCGCCGCGTTCCCCGGGCAGCGCGTGACGAACTCGTGGAAGAATTCGCCGGAATAGGGCAAGTCGAAGCCGGGGATCGCGGAGATCGCCTCCGCCGCGTAATGGGCCTTGGCGTAGCACTGCTCCGCCGCGTCGCGCAGGCCGTCCGGCCCCATGACGGTGAGGTAGGCCGCCGCGGTGAGGGCGCAGAGCGCCTGGTTGGTGCAGATGTTGGACGACGCCTTTTCGCGCCGAATGTGCTGTTCGCGGGCTTGCAGCGTCAACACGTAGCCGCGCTTGCCGTCGGCGTCCACCGTCTCGCCGACGATGCGGCCCGGCAGTTTGCGCGCCATCTCATTGGTCGCCGTCATGAACCCGAGATACGGTCCGCCGAACGAGAGCGGCATGCCGAGCGGCTGCGCGTCGCCGACGGCGACGTCCGCCCC
>DAIRUD010000383.1:0-2339 GCA_036803565.1 Synergistaceae bacterium
GGTTGGCCGTCCGGGGGTCCAGGGGGCTGCAAGTCCCCTGACGGGGTGCGGGGCGGAGCCCTGCGGTCTGGATTTTTAGGAGGAGATATCGTGGCATATTTCAACGAGATGATGGAGGCGTCGCTGGCGACGATGGACGCGGAGGTCGCCGGGCTGATCGACGACGAACTGCGGCGGCAGCGGACGCATATCGAGCTGATCGCGTCGGAGAACTTCGTGCCGCGCGCGATCCTGGAGAGCATGGGATCGACGCTGACCAACAAGTACGCGGAGGGGTACCCGCACAAGAAGTACTACGGCGGTTGCGAGTATGTGGAGCAGGTCGAGGAGATCGCCATCGAACGCGCCAAGGCGCTCTTCGGCGCGGATCACGCCAACGTGCAGCCGCACTCCGGCAGCACGGCCAACCAGGCGGCGTACTTCGCCGTGATGGAGCCGGGCGACACGATGCTGGCCATGCGGCTCGACCACGGCGGACACCTTTCGCACGGGCACCCGATCAACTTCACCGGACGGATGTACAACATCGTCGCCTACGGCGTCAATCCCGACACCGAGACGATCGACTACGACGAGGTGGCGAAGCTGGCGCGCGAGAACCGGCCCAAGGTCATCGTGGCGGGTGCCAGCGCCTATCCGCGCAAACTCGACTTCCGGCGTTTCCGGACCATCGCCGACGAGGTCGGCGCGATCCTGATCACCGACATGGCGCACATCGCCGGGCTGGTCGCGGGCGGGATGCACGAGAACCCGACGCCCTACTCGCAGTTCGTCACCTCGACGACGCACAAGACATTGCGCGGACCGCGCGGAGCGTTCGTCCTCTGCACGGAGCAGTACGCCAAGGACATCGACCGTACGGTCTTTCCGGGCATTCAGGGCGGTCCGCTTCTCCCCGCCGTCGCGGGCAAGGCGACCTGCTTCAAGCTGGCCATGGAACCGGCGTTCAAGGACTACGCGCGGCAGACCGTGAAGAACGCGGCGGCCTTGGCGGCGGCCCTGACCGAGCGCGGCTTCCGCATCGTCTCCGGCGGCACGGACAATCACCTGATGCTCGTCGACCTGCGCCCGAAAAAGATCACCGGCAAGCTCGGGGAAAAGCTTTTGGGCGAGGCGGGGATCACCGCCAACAAGAACGCCATTCCCTTCGATCCGGAGAAGCCGATGGTCACCAGCGGCCTGCGCTTCGGCACCGCCGCCGTCACGACGCGCGGCATGAAGGAAGCGCAGATGACGATCATC
Organism: Synergistaceae bacterium; assembly: GCA_036803565.1. GTDB lineage: Bacteria > Synergistota > Synergistia > Synergistales > Synergistaceae > DAIRUD01. The sequence continues at coordinate 1,243 of DAIRUD010000383.1, forward strand.
GCCGACGCCATCGACGACGTGCTCTCCGCACCGGACGATGCGGCGCGGCGCGGCGCGATCCGCGCCAAGATGGCCGAGCTGGGCGCCGCCTTCCCGCTCTACGAGAGCCTGTAGCACGTGGAAAAACCACAGTTTCCGCTGGCGCTGGAAAAGACGTACGAGGACTGGCTTGCCTACTTCGAGAGACTGAAACAGCCCGCGTACCGCGCGGGGCAGATTTGTGCGTGGATCTGGAAACGGGGCGTCTTCGACCCGGCCGAGATGACGGACTTCGGCAAGGTGTTGCGCGAAGAGCTGGCGGGACGCCTGGACTTCCGCCCTCCGGAGATCGTTAAGGAGGAGCGCGCCAAAGACGGCACGAAAAAGTTCCTCCTGCGCATGCGCGACGGCGCGACGGTGGAGACGGCGCTGCTGAAGCAGGGAGACCGCTTGACGGCCTGCCTGTCCACCCAGGCGGGTTGCGCCGTCGGCTGCCCCTTCTGCCTGACGGGGGAGGGCGGGTTCGCCCGCAACCTGACGGCGGGGGAGATCGCGGGACAGCTCGCCGCGATGGAATCCGCGCTGGGACGGGAGATCAACAACGTCGTCTTCATGGGGATGGGCGAGCCGTTCCTCAACACCGACGCCGTCTTCCGCGCGGTGCGCATGCTCAACGACCCGAAGATGCGCGGGCTGGGCATCCGGCACATGACCATCTCCACGGCGGGGATCATCCCCGGCATCGCCGAACTGGCGGAGTCGGGGATGGGCGTGCGCCTCGCCGTGTCGCTGCACGCGGCGGACGATACGCTGCGCGACGAACTCGTGCCCTGCAACACGGGGTATCCGCTCAAGGAACTGCTGGGCGCACTCCGTTCCTATCAGGAAAAGACGGGCGACCGGGTGACGATCGAATACGCGCTGTTCAAGGGCGTGAACGACTCGCTGGACCATGCGCGGGCTCTGGTGCGCCTGTTGCACGGCCTCCATGCGTTCGTGAACTTGATTCCGGGAAACCCCGGAAGGCCGGGGTACGACCGCAGCGACCCGGAGGACGTCCTGCGCTTTCAGAGCGTGCTGAAATCCGCGGGCTTCGAGTCGGAGATCCGCGTGGAGCG
>DAIRUD010000384.1:0-2317 GCA_036803565.1 Synergistaceae bacterium
CGGGAATGTTCAACTTTTCATACATGGGCGAGCCTTCTGCGAACGCGGCCTGAACGCTGAGCAGGTATACGCTGGCAATGCCCAGCTCTGTGGCTTGCAGCAGCATGTTTTCCAGGATGCAGCCGGCGTTGCAGCTTTCCATCAGGGGCAGATTGAATTTCGGCCTGGCACTTACCAACACCAGGGTTTTCGCGCCGTTTCGGGCGGCCGCGATGCCCGCGCCGATCGAGCGCACGGAGGCGAAAAAGAGGAGCTGGTAGACCGCCACGCCGAAACCGGCCAGCAGGATGGGGCGAATGCGCCACGGCCCCTGAAAAAACGCGCGCCCCCGCATCGCCAGCAGAACGGAGAGCAAGACAATCCCCGTGCCGAACGCCCGCACCGCGCCCACCGTCAAGGGCGTCGCGCCCTCCGGGGCAAACGACTGCAACGTCCCCGACGTGCCCCAACAACAACCGGCCGCAATCACCAACAACATCCCCCGCACCTGCTCCGCCTTCGCCACATCCACACCCCGCGATCCGTTTTTGGCAAACCCACGCCTCCCATTATACGATGCGGAAATGCGCTCTGCTATAATCGTCCCGAACACATCGACTTTTTCCCTTGGAGGGGTAGCCAATGAAAATCGTAGTCCTGTGCGGCGGCACGTCGCCGGAGCGTGAAGTGTCCCTGTCGTCCGGAGCCGCGGTGGCGGCGGCCCTGCGGGAGGCCGGGTTCGACGCGCTGCTCGAGGATGTCACGTCCGTCGCGGCGTTCGCGGAACAATGGCCCGCCCTCGGCGCGGACGCGGCCTTCGTCGCGCTGCACGGCGGCTGGGGCGAGGACGGAAGGTTGCAGGCGGCGCTGGAATGCGCCGGCATTCCCTACACGGGTTCCGGCCCGACGGCGTGCCGTCTGGCGATGGACAAGGAGGCGACCCGCGAGATCCTCGAGAGAAACGGCATCCCCGTCCCTCCCGGCTTCGCCGTCGCCTTCGACCAGGCGTGCGACATGGAAAGGACGATCGAGCGCTGGGGGCGGATCGTCGTCAAACCGGCCTCCGGCGGCAGCACGGTCGGCGTGACGATTACCGACGATCCCGGGGAGGCGCGGCGCGGGTTGTTCCGAGTGTGGGACATCGACACCAAGGCGGTCGTCGAACGCTTCGTGCCGGGCGCGGAGCTGACCGTCACCGTCTTCGAGCGCGACGGCGCGACCTTCGCCCTTCCGGCGATCGAGATCCGGCCGCACTCCGGCTTCTACGATTACGCGTCGAAATACACGAAGGGGGCGACGGAGTATCTCTGCCCGGCACCGCTGGACGCGCGGGCGGCGGAGCGCCTCGCCGACCTCGCCTGTCGGGCGCACGCGGCATTGGGGTGCCGGGTCTACAGCCGCATCGATTTCCGGCTGACGGAAACAGGGGAGCCCTTCTGCCTCGAGGCGAACACGGCCCCGGGCATGACGGCGACGAGCCTCGTCCCCAAGGCGGCCCTGGCATACGGCTGGGATTTCCCCACGCTTCTCGGCGAAATCCTGCGCGCCTCCACCGCGAACCGAAGCTGAATCGTACGCACAGCAGCCCTGGGAAAAACGCGAGACGGAGGACTGCAACCCTCCGGCATCCTCCGGCGGGATGCTTGATCCAGGCGGCGCCCCGCGAAGTCAAAATACTCCGGTTTTTTTGGCGTGGAACGCCCGGCGCTCGATGAAAAACCGGTTCGTCGACAGGCCGCACGGACACGGACAAGCCACGCGTTTCGCCCCGGAATTGCGGGGCGAAACGTTTCCTGTGCGGACGACAATACCGGGCATAAACGCGGATACCCGAATTACTTTGAAAACGGAATTATTTTCGGCAAACCCTTGCCCGCGTCGTTTTCTGTGCTAGAATATTTGCTGTCGCGATGGGCCGACGAGACGCCGCGGCATACGGTGCGGTCGAATTGCCGGTCCAGTTACCAAACACAATGAGGAATGGGAGGTTTCAGAACATGGCAAAGGCAGTGGTCAATCAGGATACCTGCGTCGGTTGCGAGGCGTGCGTGGGCGTGTGCCCGACCGTCGCGATCAGCATGAACGACGGCAAAGCGTCCGTCGATGCCGACACCTGCGTCGAGTGCGGCGCCTGCGTGTCGACGTGCCCTGTGGAAGCGATTACCCAGGACTAATCAGCGTCGACTTCAAACCATACAGCTATTAAAAAAGCGGCCGATTTTCCGGCCGCTTTTTTGCTGTCCGTCGTTTTATCGACAGCGTTTCGCTCCGCTCAATGCATCGTCGTCCAGTAGAGCATGCAGTCGCCCCAGCCCTTCCAGTTGGGGACGAAGTCCTT
>DAIRUD010000385.1:0-2312 GCA_036803565.1 Synergistaceae bacterium
TCCCTTGGCGGGGTGTGGGGCGGAGCCCCACGAAGTAAAAATGTTCGAGGTCATATCCTTCGAAAATCCCTCAACCAAAGAAAACGAGCGAGCGGTCGCCGGTTCGAGCGGGCCGCTCGCTTTCGTGATGTCGCGCAACGCTTATTCCGGCGACGCGGACGCCTGCGGCCGGTTTCGCTGGCCCCATTTGCAGAGCTGTTCCATCAGGGGGATGAGGGACAATCCCTTCTCGGTCAGGGAGTACTCGACCTTGGGCGGGATCTGTGGGTACTCCGTGCGCTTCACCAGCCCGCTGGCCTCCAGCTCCTTCAGGGCGTTGCTCAGGGCGGTGAAGGAGACGTTGCCCATGAACCTGTGCAGTTCGTTGAAGCGCATCACGTTGCCGTGCTGCGCGATGGAGTAGATGACGATCATCCTGTACTTGCCGCCGATCAGCGACAGCGTGTAGCCGAAGCCGGTGTCCCGGAAATCCATGCCGGGTATCGCGCAATCCTGCAATGTGACCGTCGTTTCCATCCGTTTTCACCCCTTTGTTGTCTTTGCAGTCCACATTTTCGTACGATCGCCGAACGCGTCCTTTCGATAATATTATAGCCTTCTTTCCTGTTTTCGGAGTACTCCGTATTTTGTAGCGTTCGTCCCTGTGTCGTATCCGCTGCCGGTTTGAATATGCGGAAACGCCGGGATACTCAAGCTTGCTTGAGTACCTCAAGAAAAATTGCGTTCTTGTGCGCTGGCTCTTTTTTCATTATGATGGTCCCGGAAACAAGGAAGACATTGTGGAACACGGTGCGGTTGGGGAGCGTGCGCGGTTTTGCGCATGTGCGGTTTGTTTATGCGAAAAGACGAGGAGGCGATTGCAATGATCAAGGTATTTGTGACGGGTGCGTCGGGCAACGTGGGGAGTACGATCGTGCGGACGATACAGGGTACGGAGGGTTTCGAGCTGGTCGGCGGCTGGTGCAGGGAGGCGGGGGAGGACCTCGGCACGCTCGCCGGGATCGCCCCGCTGGGGATCGCGGCGGCGGCGAGTCTCGACGAAGGGCTGGCGGCGTCGAAGCCGGACGTCGTCATCGATTTTTCGGTCACGCCGCTTCTGGAGGGCAACATGAAGGCCTACCTCGCCGCCAATCTGAACGCGGTGATCGGCACGACCGGCCTCACCGACGAACACCTCGCGCCCTTCCGCAAGGAGGTCGCGGCCAAGGGGCTGCGTTGGGCGGTGATTCCCAACTACGGGCTGGGCATCAGCTTGGTCTCCGACTTTATCGCCCAGGCGCGGGCGTATTATCCCTTCGTGACGATCACCGACCGGCACCCGAACCGGATGGCCAACGCGCCCAGCGGCACCGCCGCGGCGCTCGCGCAGGCGGCGGCGGACGCTCCGTTCGGCGAGGTCGCCAGCAAGGAGAGCTATCCCGGCGTGCTCGGCGGCAGCATCCACGGCGTGCAGGTCGTGTCGCAGCGCCTGCCCTGGCCGGGACCGTATTCCGAGCACGAGGTCATCCTGGCGCGGCAGGACGAGATCCTGCGCATCACGGTGGAGGATCATACCAGCGACATCTACATGGACGGCGTGTTTCTGACGGCGAAAAAGATCGCCGGTTTCCCGGCGGGCTCCTTCCTGCGCACGCTCTCGGAGGTCATGCGGGGATAGGTCGGAATCGGTGCGGGGCTGTCCATAAACGGGCGGCCCCGTTGGTGCGATAGCGGGTTGCGACGCGGAACTTTGCGGCGGTGGCACGGCGTTCCGGGCGGAGTTTTCCTCCGGGCCGCTTCTTCGCGGCGCAGCCTGATTGCCGGAACGGACGGAGGAGGGGTCGCAGGTGAAGAAGGTGCGCATTACGGTGTTGAAGACGACGTTTCAGGAGGATATCGCGCGGGAGTATGGGGTGCCGGGCATGACGCCCTGCCCGCTGCACAAGGTCGGCGAGGAGTTTCTGGCCGACCACCGGAAGCCGGAGGGCTTCTGCGACGAGGCATGGAAGGCCATCCAGCACTACGTGTTCGCCTGTGCGCACGTGCCCTCGACGCAGTATTTCTACTTCGACGACGGAAAGGGCTGGAATAAGTACCCGAACATGGCCATCGCCTCCTGCCAGGACGGCTTTCGCCCGGTGATCTTCAAGATCGAGACGACAGAGATCGAATCCACGAGAAAAAACTGACGCGGTCTTTTGACGGATCGTCGCGCCTATCCGGGCGCGCTGCCGGTAGCGGCGATTCGCGCAGCAAATCGGACCGCGCATACAGGACATCCGTATCCTGATGCGCGCGGCCGACTTCCTGTCGGTCGCCGATTTGCCGCGCGC
>DAIRUD010000386.1:0-2285 GCA_036803565.1 Synergistaceae bacterium
CGATCATCATCCACTGCGCCGCCCCTCCGGGGGCGGCATTACTTTTGTGAGGGGGAATTTCTATGTTGAGCAAGATCAAAGACGCAATCAAATGGCTGAAGGGCTTGCGCGAGACGATCGTCGAATACGTCATGCAGGCGGAGCGGGAGCTCGAAGGCAAGACGGGGCCGGAGAAGCGGCAGCATGTCGTCGACAAGCTCGATGACATGATCAAGCTGCCGTGGTGGGTGGACACGCTGTTTAACCTCGACGGGTTGGTCATCGGGTATTTCGTCGATCGGGTCTGCGATGCCCTGAACATCTTCACCGACGGGGATTTCTCCGACGTCGAGATCGACCCGCATATCGTCGCGCTGGCGGCGATGGCGCCGGACAAGGCCATCATGAAGGCCGCCGGTGGGGTTGCCCCGCAGGCGACGAAGCAGCTGACCGTTAACGAGCGCATCAACCTGTTCTACGAGCAGTACGGGATCAAGGCGGAGAAGAAGGAAGCCGAGCGAGCGGAAGCCCCGGATGAGATCCTCGAACCGATCCCCGAGGAGGCGGGCGGGGACGTCGATGAGAAATGGAACCGCTGCATCGCCATCGTCGGCGTCGCCGAGGGCGGGGCTAATTTCGACGTCGTCGCCGGGGGCCTGGTCCTGAAAAAGAGCGCCCAGAACGACCCCGGCGGCCCGACGAAGTACGGCGTCACCCAGGCGACGCTGACCTCGGCGTATGCGCGGGGCGTCGTCGGGCACAACGACATCGTCCGGATAACGAAGGACGAGGCGAAGACGATCTTCCGCGTCATGTACTGCGATCCCTACGGTTGGCTGGAGCTGGATTTCGAGCCTTGCCTGATGCTGCTCGATGCGACGATCAACCACGGGCTCGGCGGCACGGCGCGGATCTCGCAGCGGGCGTGCAATGCATTCGGCGGCTCTCCGGAGCTCGCCGTCGACGGCAAGTGGGGCCCGAAGACGAAGGCGGCCGTCTGGGAGGTGGCGCGGAAAGACCCGAAGGAGTTCGCCCGGATGTTCCTTCGCTGGCGGAAGGATTACTTCGACCGGATCATCGCCGCGAATCCATCGCAGGATTGCTTCCGGAAGGGCTGGTACAACCGCCTGAAGATGCTGGCCAAGGAAGCCGGTGTCGCGAGCCCGGTGTAGGGGCTGTGGAAGGGGGGAGTGTGATGTATGGAGCGGTTGCGCAGGGTTTTGGAGGACAGCCCGCTGATCGTCGGCGTGCTGGTGGCGTTCTTCGGAGGGATGGTGAGGGGCATGGGACGGCGGCGTGAGGACTTCACCATGTGGGGTTTTCTCTACCGGGTGGCGGCCGCCGCCTTCGTCGGCCTCCTGATGGGGCTGGTCATGTCGTACACGCAGTATGACCCGAAGATCGAGGCGGCCATCATCGGCGGCAGCGGGTATGCGGCGATCGACCTGTTGGAGTATCTGCCCGCCCTGATGAAGGACAGAGTGAAGAAGAAAGTGGACAAGCTGTAGAGGGGAGGTGGCGCTATGTAGAGCGAGCGAATTGCGCGAGCGTATCCAGAAGCCCCGTGCGGGTTACACGGGGCTTTCTTTTCAAAGTTTCATCGCGTTGGCCACACGAATACACCTTTCATTCCAAACCATTCCGCAATTCATCCAAATAATCCGCCCACCATTGCATCATCTTCCGGCGTTCGGGCAGGTAATCGGCGTAGTTGTAGGCCGCCCGGACGCTGTTGCCCTCCACGTGCGCCAGCTGGCGCTCGATCCAGTCGCGGTTGAATCCGTTCTCGTTCAAGAGGGTGCTGGCCATGCTGCGAAAGCCGTGCGCCGTCATCTGGTCCTTGGTGTAGCCCATGGAGCGCAGGGCGACCAGGACGCCGTTTTCGCTCATGGCGCGGTCGCCGTGCGGGGATCGGCCGTTGGGGAAGATATACCTTCCGTGGCCGGTGGTCGGCCGGATCGCCTCGAGGACATCGAGCGCCTGCCGGGCAAGCGGGACGATGTGCGGGCGGCGCATCTTCATCTTCTCGGCAGGAACGCGCCACTCCGCCTTTTCGACGTCGACCTCCGCCCATTCGGCATGGCGGATCTCGCCGGGGCGCGCGAAGGTGAGGGCCGAGAACTGCATGGCCGTGCGGATCACATTCTGGGGGTAGGCGTCGATCGCCCGCAGGAGGCCGCCGACCTGTCGGGGCTCGGTGATCGAGGCGAAGTGCTTGGCGGGGGGCGCGGGAATCGCGCCCTGGATGCCGTAGGTGGGGTCGATCTTGCAGTAGCCGTGCAGGATGCCGTGGCGGAAGACGCGGC
>DAIRUD010000387.1:0-2272 GCA_036803565.1 Synergistaceae bacterium
GGGAGGCGGGGCGTTTCGTCGTACAAGCCCCGGCCCCCTCGAGAGGGGGCTGTCGGCATAGCCGACTGGGGGAGTGCTGCCGCGTGGCCAATCATTATGAGCGATTGGATTTATGGTTGGAATAAGCCATGCTGCTGCTTCGTAATCCTTCCGGAAATTGCGTCAGTTCGCTCGGTTTAGAATCTCCTCGTAGAACGTGACGATCTGCCCGACCATCTCCGGCGGGGTCGGGAGCTCGACGCCGAGCTTCAGGCCCGGTTTGTACGTGCCGTCGAGATATCCGGCGATGGCACTGCGCCAGGCGTCGACGTCGCCGACCGGCAGCAGTTCGCCCGTCTCGCCGTCCGGGAGCGCGGCCAGCTCCCGCGTCGCGGAGATGTCGGAGGCGATGACCGGCGCGCCCGAGGCCATGACCTCGATCAGCGCCAGCGGCAACCCCTCCTCGTCCAGCGACGGAAAGAGGAACAGGTCGCAATTCGCGACCATGTCGGCGACTTCGTTGCTGAAGCCGTGCAAATGCACCCGTCCCTCCAGGCCGAGCGCGGCGACGCGCTCGCGGAGCCGCGGCATGGCGGGGCCGTCGCCGAGGACGTCCAGCCGCCAGCGCCGATCGGCCAGCGCCGCCAGTGCCTCGACGAGGGTGAAGGGGTCCTTCTTGTCGCTGACGCGGCCCACGAAGAGCAGGCGTCTTTCGGCGCCGTGGTCGCCGCCGCCGCGCCACGGCGTCACCTTGCCGGGCGGGGCGTTGTAGATGATGCGCACGGGGTTGCGCTTGGGCATCCAGTCGCGCAGATGCCTGCGCACGGAGTTGCTGACGCAGATCACGCCGTCGGCCTGTCCGATGGCCCACAAACCGTAATTGAGCGAGGAGAAGCGCGCGTGCGCGGTATAGACGAAGCGGACGCGCGGCGCGAATTTTCGGACGAAATAGGCGATCCAGGCGGGGACGCGGGAGTGCGCGTGCACGACGTCGATCTCCTCCCGCCGGACCAGCGAGGCCAGGCGGCGGGCGCAGGAGATGCCGACGAAGGGGTTCTTGCGATGGACGGGGAGCTCGATATGGCGCACGCCGGGGCCCAGCAGGGAGACGAGCCTGCCGCCGTGGGAGACGATGGTGACCGTGTGCCCGAGGCGCGTCTGTTCGTTCGCGTAGACCGGCATGAGGCGCTCGACGCCCCCCTCCTCCAACTCCGGTAGCATGTGCATGATCTTCACGGCGAAGCCCTCCTTCGAAGGCGGGCGCGTCCCGCCGGTCGTCTGTGCGCGCTCCCTTGCCCGATATGCTCGCAGGTCATTATAATACCAGCGGAGCGGAAATCGATACAGGTCTGCGCGTACTTGGGAGATCGATGCGCAACCGCCGTTCCGGATATCCTGCCCGCGAAGCCGGTCCGCGCGGCGCACGGTCTATCGGCGGATGGGCGGCCTGGTGGGGCCGGAGAGGAGGGATGGGCGGTGGACGATTCGACTTCTTTGTGCGATGCGCCGGTCGCGGCGGCGATCTCCGTCGTCGTGCCCGCGTATCGGGCGGAGCGCTGGATTGCGCATCTCCTCGCGGCGCTCGCCGCGCAGACGTACCCTCCCCGCGAAATCGTCGTCGTGGACGATGCCTCCCCCGACGGGACGGCGGCCGCCGCAGAGGCCTGCGCGAAAGAATCGGGTATTCCGCTCCGCCTGCTCCGGCACGAGCGCAACCGCGGCGTGTCCGCCGCGCGCAATACGGGCCTCGACGCGGCGCGCGGGGAATACGTTCTCTTTCTCGACGCGGACGACGACGTCGATCCGGGCTTTTTGCAAGCTCTGCACGCGCGCATAAGCGACGGCGCGCACGACGCCGCCTTCTGCGGCATGCGCCGCCGGGACGCCGCGACGGGACGGGAGACGCCGGAGTCCGCGCTCTCCCCCGCATCGGCCCAGCCGGGCGAGGCGCTCGCCGCCATGCGCCTGCGCAACGAGGCCGCGCCGCACCTCTGCTCCATCCTCTTTCGCCGGGAGTTCCTCCGGGCGAACGGCCTGCGCTTCGCCGACGGCTGCATCGCCGGGGAGGACGTGGAGTTCGCCGTGGCGGCGTTCGCCCTGGCCGCTTCCGTCGCCTACACGCCGGAGCGCCTGTACGTCTATGTGGAGCACGAGGACATGGGCTCGCGCCGCGAGGCCGACACGCGGGAGAAATGGCTGAACCGCTACGCCCATAACACCGAGGCGCACCTGCGGCTGGCGCAGTTCCTTGTGGCGCGCGCGCGGACGCCGGAGCTGCGGCGGCTGGCCGAGG
>DAIRUD010000388.1:0-2260 GCA_036803565.1 Synergistaceae bacterium
CAAAGCGCTGGTGCGCGTCGCGAAGCCTGCCGTACTCTCGGGAGGAAAGTTCGCGCGCGCCGACGACCCCGGTAAGCGTGCCCCCGGAGGACGCGTCCCCCGCGCGGACGATCAGGTGGCGCAGGTCGCCCGTATGTTTTTTCTCGTCGTAACCGCTAAACCCGGTGGAGCGCAGCTCCCGCAGCAGGGCGGGAACGAGCTCCTCCAACGGACGCTCGAGTACCGGACAGGCACGGAAGGGGACGACCCGATGACTTCCCCGTTCGTAATACCCGCAGACAAGCGGATTCGTCGCCTCCTTGCCGCCGTGCGCGGCGGCGCCCTGGGCAATCGGCAGCGCCGTCTTGTTGCGATACGCCCACACGCGTGGAGACGGGCGGCAGGCGACCTTCTCCGCAAGCTCCATGCGGGCGATCCTGCGAAACGCGTCGCCCAATATCGTACGCTTGATCTCGAGCTGCTCCGGATAGGCCGCGTGCTGCAGCTGGCAGCCCCCGCACCGGCCGTAGACGGGGCATTGCGGGACAACGCGCGCGGAGGCAGCCGAGAGAATATCCAAAACCTTGCCGACCGCGTACGTCTTCGTCGCCCGCACGATCCGGCAGCGGACGCGCTCGCCCGGCAACGCTCCCGGCACGAAGACGACGAACGCCCCCTCCCCGTGCCGCGCGAGGCCGCTACCCTCGCTGTTGACGCCGACGATCTCGAGTTCGGTCATCATACCCTGCTGCATTCGAAACACCACCGATCGTTTCGCGCTATTTCAACGAAACCCCTCGCAAAAACACATGCGAAGGGTTTCGTCTGGCCAACAGTCTCAGAGATGCGGCGAATCGGAAAATCGAAAAATCAGATTTTCTCCTTCATCATCGCATACCCCTCGTCGAACGCCTTGCTGTTGAGGTCCTCGGAGCCCTTCGGCACGTTCATCAGGATGGTCTTCTTGATCGAATCGGGCTTGATCAAACCCTTCACCTCGAGCACGCGGGCGACGGTGCCGAGCGCCACCATGTTGGTGACGATCTCGCGGCCCAGTTCGCGCGCCTTGCGGACGATCGGCATGCGGTAGATGGTCGCATCGAGCTTGGGATTCTCCTGCACGAAGAAGTCGTCCACGATCACGATTCCGTCCTTGGCGGCGTCCTTGGCGTACTCGTCGCACGACTTCTGGGTCAGGATGATCTGCAGGTCGGGGTGCGCCGCCTTGGGGTAGTCGATCTCGCCGCGCGCCAGGACCACCTCGGATTTGGACGCGCCGCCGCGCGCCTCGGGGCCGTAGGCCTGCGTCTGCACGGAGTGGATATCCGTCTCCATCAGCGCGGCCGCCTGGCCGATGATCACCGCCGCGAGGATGACGCCCTGTCCGCCGGAACCGGCGACGCGGATTTCGTAACGGTCGCTCATAACGGTCACCTCCCAGCCTTTTCGATGACTTTGTCGTACTTCTTGGTGTACTCCTCGGCGTTGTCGTTGGAGAACAACTCGCCGATGACGTACTTGCCCGCGAGTTCCTCCTCGGACATACCCTCGGCTTTCGCCTTCATGACGCTGTTGTCCTTGAAGAAGTTGAAGTTGTCGAGCGGGCGCGGGCGCTTGTTCTTGCGACCGAACTGCGTGTGGCAGTGGGTCATGATCTCGATGACGGAGAAACCCTCGTGCTGGATCCCCTTCTTGATCAGCGTCTCGCACATCTGCGGCTGCGCGATGGTCGCGCGCGCGACGAACGACGCGCCCGCGCCGATCGCCAGCTTGCAGATGTCGAACGTCGGATCGACGGCGCCGTAGGGCGCAGTGGTGGCCACCGCGCCGACCGGCGTCGTGGGCGAAGCCTGCCCGCCGGTCATGCCGTAGATGTTGTTGTTCATGACGATGGCGCAGATGCCGATATTGCGGCGGCAGGCGTGGATGAAATGGTTACCGCCGATGGCCGAACAGTCGCCGTCGCCCATGACGTCGAGCACCGTCAACTCCGGGTTGGCGAGCTTGACGCCGGTCGCGAACGCCAGCGAACGGCCGTGCGCCGTGTGCAGCGTGCAGGTGTTGATGTAGCCGGGCAGGCGGCTGGAACAACCGATGCCGGACGAAATTACCGTCTTGTCGGGATCCTTGTCCAGCGCGCAGAGCGCACGGACCATAGCGTGCATGATGATCCCGTGGCCGCAGCCGGGGCACCAGATATGGGGCATGAACTGCGGACGCAGCCATTTCATGACATCTTCGCGGGGCATCGTTAGGCCACCTCCTCGATGTAGGACATAAT
>DAIRUD010000389.1:0-2241 GCA_036803565.1 Synergistaceae bacterium
CGCGCCCCCTGGTGTCGAAGCGCACGCGCAGGTCGCCGTCGGCGAAGTGGGTGATTGTGGTCTGGATATTGCGGAGGGGGACGGTGATCTGCCGCGAGATCAGGACCGCCAGGACGACGCCGAGGACGATGCTGACCAGCGAGACGATCAGGATCAGCCGCTCGGCGTTCAGCGCGTCTTCCTCGCATTGCTTTTCGATATCCTCCGCCATCTTGGACACATACGATGCGAGTTCGTCCAATTTGCCGATGAGCGCGTTTTCCGTTTGCGTGATATCGCCGTCGGCTTTCATTCGCTCGATAATCGCTTCCTTGCGCGACGGATTCCCGCTGGCGGCCGCCGCCAGCGTTTCATCGTGCATCTGGGTTATTTCTCTCCGCAGGTTCAGGACTTCCTGATAGATTCTTTTCTCATCCAGGCTGTCCTCTTTGATCGTCTTATCGTAGTCCGTGAAGTATTGAAGAATCTTCGCTCTGTTCTCGGCAATACCGTTTTGAACGACGCGCATTTCCTCCGCGCCCAGGTCGTAGACGGTTCTCCCGACCATCCGCCGGTTCTGTATGCTCAGCGCCTTGACGTCCGTGAGCCACATGGCCGGTTTCGCGGCGTTTTCGAACATGTCCTCCATGGCGTACGTAATGCTTCCGGCCGTCCTGTAGCCGACGATCGAGACAATCACGAGCAGCAATGTCATCATTGCGACAATTATAAATACTTTGGCCATCGTTCCGATATTTCTCATGTCGCGTGCCCCCCCTCATTCTCGTTACATCAAGCAAACGCCGACGCGCGTCCGCGTTTGTGCTGCGAGGTCTGCGCCGAATCTTTACGCAAACATAAAGGAATCGTGCCGCAAACCGTTCTCGACAGATGAACGAAGTACGGGATATCGTGATCGAGTCCCTTACGGCCCAAATGCCGATTGCTAAGAGTTTCTGCGTAGCTTTATTGTACGTACTTTGGCGACAAAATACTTCGTTATTTGACGGATATTATCGTAGGTAAATGCCGAGGGAACAAGTAGATGCAAAAGAGCGGGCAAATCCCGTTTTACCGGAATTGCCCGCTCCGTGAATCCGCGGATTTCTTACCTGCTCGCCGTCGCGCGCCTGGTGCCCTGTCGTTCTAGCGGGGAGCGAGGGCCTTGAGGCCGTTCCCCTTGGGTGAGGCGGCGCTTTCGTCCATCTTGAAGAAGGCGAGCTGCTGCATCAGGTCGCCGGACAGCTTGGACAGGCCCTCGGCGTTCGAGGCCACGCGCTCGGAGGCCGCCGCCACCTCGGCGATGCCGCTGCGGATGTTCTCCCCGGCCTCGGCGGTGCTGCCGATCTTGGTCGCCATGCCCTGCACGGCCTCCGCGATCTCCTCGCTCGACGCCGCCTGCTCCTCCGCCACCGCCGCGAGGTCCTGCGTGGAGGCGGCGATGCCCCGCAGGTGTTCGACCATGCTCGCGATCGCATCCTCGGTATCGTTGGAGAGTTCCCTTGCCGTGTTGGAATTGGACACGTTCTCCTGGGACAGGGAGACGATCGTGCCGATCTCCCCGGTGATGCCCGTGGCCAGCTTGGCGATGTTCTGCGCGGCGACGTTGCTGTCCTCGGCCAGCTTGCGGACCTCCTCGGCGACGACGGCGAAGCCGCGCCCCGCGTCGCCCGCCCGCGCCGCCTCGATGGCGGCGTTCAGCGCCAGCAGATTGGTCTGGTCGGCGATGCCGCCGATCTGGGCGACGAAGCCCTGGATCTGGCGGGCGGTGTCGCCGAGGGAGGTGACCGCGTTGGTCGCGGTCGTGGAGCTCTCGGTCACCTTGCCGATTCCGGTCACGACGTTGCGGACGGCCTCGATGCCCTTGTTCCCGGCGGTCATCGCTTCCTCGACGCGGCGGGCGATATCCGTGCCCTTTTCGGCGGTCGTCTGCGCTCCGGCGGCGACCTCCTCCACCGAGGCGTTGACCTCCTCGCTGGCCGCCGCGAGCTGGTCGAGGTTTACGCCCATCTCCTCGACGTTGGAGCGGAACTCCTCGACCGAGGCGTTCGTCTCCTCGGCCATGGCGGAGAAGTCGTGGGCGGATTCGGAGATGTCGCGGCTGGCGACGTTGACCTGCCCGATGACGCCGCCGAGGACGCCGGACATCTCCTGCAGGTTGCGGGACATGGCCGAGACCTCGTCGCGCCCCCTGGTGTCGAAGCGCACGCGCAGGTCGCCGTCGGCGAAGTGGGTGATCGTGGTCTGGATGTTATGGAGGGG
>DAIRUD010000390.1:0-2235 GCA_036803565.1 Synergistaceae bacterium
CCTTGCGGAGGCGGCCGCCGCCGATCGCGCGCACGGCGTTGCCGATCGCCCGCGCGTCCATGCGGGCAATGCGGCCGTCGCGGGGCGCGGCGATCTCCCGTCGGTATTTCGCGGTCGGCAAAACGCGCTCCGGATTCTCGCAGACGGAGGCGTCTCCGCCCTGCGCGGCGACCATATCGCGGAAACGCCGCAGCGCCTCCCCGTCATCCAGGCTCCGTCGCGCCAACGCCCCCGCCTCTTCGATGCTTTTCGCTCTGCCGCCGACCAGAAGCATTTCCGCCGCGAGCGCCAGGGAAACCTCGCGCGTGTCCGCCGGACCGCGGCCGGACAGGACGTCGATCGCTTCGGCGACCTCCACTGCGTTGCCGACCCACTCGCCGAGCGGCTGTTCCATGTCCGTGACGAGGCAGACGCTCTTCTTGCCGAGCGTTGCCGCGAGGTCCACGAGGGCGCGCGCGAGCTTTTCGGCGCTCTCCCCGTCCTCCATGAACGCGCCGCGGCCGCACTTCACGTCGAAGACGAAGGCAGCGGCGCCTCCCGCGATCTTTTTCGAGACGATGCTGCTGGCGATCAGGGGAATCGAGGGTACCGTCCCGGTGACGTCGCGCAGGGCGTAGAACTTGCTCTCCGCCGGCGCGAGGTCGAGCGAATGGCCGCTGACCGCGACGCCGATTTCGCCGATCTGGCGGACGAAGCGATCGGTGGACAGGTGCGTGTCGAAACCGGGGATGGACGCCAATTTGTCGACGGTGCCGCCGGTGAAGCCCAGTCCACGCCCGCTCAGCTTGGCGACGCGGAGGCCGCAGGCGGCGACCAGCGGCGCGACGATCAGCGTCGTCTTGTCGCCGACCCCGCCGGTGCTGTGCTTGTCGACCGCGCAGGCCCCGTCCGGCAGGCGGACCGTATCCCCCGAGTGCGCGAGGGCGTCGGTGAACGCGGCCAGCTCGTCCGCGTCGAGTCCGTTGAGGAAGGCCGCCATCAGCCATGCCGATGTCTGGTAGTCGGGCACCTGCGCGTCGCGCACGGCGCAGACGAAGCCGCGCAGATCCTCCGGGGTGTGCGCCGCTCCGTCGCGCTTGCGCTCGATGAAGTCCGGCATGGAAAAGGTCATTGCGACTCGCTTCCCATCTTGCGCAAAAATCCGCGAATGAGGTCCGTCAGCGAGGACGCGGCGCGCGCCATGCCGTCCAACACCTCCTGGTGATGGAGCTTGTTCGCCGTTACGCCCGCGGCGTAGTTGGAGACGCAGGAGACCGCTGCGACGCGGATGCCCATGTGGTTGGCCACGATTACCTCCGGCACGGTGGACATGCCGACGAGGTCCGCGCCCATCGTCCGGGCCATGCGGATCTCGGCGGGCGTCTCGTAGGACGGGCCGGTGAAGGCGATGTACACCCCTTTGTGCAGGGTGATGCCCAATTCGCGCGCGACCCCCAGCAGCGTATCGATGTACGTCCGGTCGTAGGCGTAGGTCATGTCGGGAAAGCGCGGCCCCCATTTGTCGTTGTTCTCGCCGATCAGCGGATTCGTCCCCATGAAATTGATGTGGTCGTAGATCGCCACGAGGTCGCCAGGTGCGTAGCCGAGGTTTACCCCGCCGGAGGCGTTGGTGGCGAAGAGGGTGTGGATCCCGAGTTCGCCCAGGATTCGCACCGGAAACGTCACCTCGTCCATGGAGTACCCCTCGTAATAGTGGACCCTCCCCTGCATCGCCACGACCGGGACGCCGTCCAGCGTGCCGACGATGAGGCGCCCGGCGTGTCCGACAGCCGTCGTGCGCGGCCAGTAGGGAATCTCCTCGTAGGGGATCGTCACGGAATTCTCGATGGCCTCCGCCACCGCCCCGAGGCCCGAGCCGAGGACGATGCCGACGGCGGGGCGAAGCGTCGTACGGCGTTGGATCGCCGCCAACGCCTCCGTGGACTTCTCCGCGTTGATCATGCCGATCCCCTCCTCGGTCACTTCCTTGATGGTCTTGATGATGTCATGCGCGTGGGTGAAAACTGTCATAGATATCCCTCAGCTCCGTATCAAGATGTGCGTACTTTTCGGTCGTCGCGATGGAGGCGTGCCCCAACAACTCCTGAAGCGTACGCAGGTCCATGCCCCTGCGTTGCAGGTGCGTGGCAAAGGAATGGCGCAGAATATGCGGGTGCAGGCGCGCGCGCGCGATCCCCGCCGTCTTGCCCCGTTTCTGGACGATTCTCCACAACTCCTGCCGCAGCAACGGTCGGC
>DAIRUD010000391.1:0-2234 GCA_036803565.1 Synergistaceae bacterium
AGGGAACTCGTTCCCTGGGAACCCTATTATTTTAGGACCATCTTTCAATGCCGTTTTGTGCAAGCTCTCCCCTGCCGGTGCCATTTGAAATCCACATTGTGCAAACCGCCCCGCAAGGTGTACAATAAAAATTGTTTTTGATTCGGAGATCGTTGCGCCAATGGGCGCAAAAGCAAGGAGATGATCGAAATGGCGCATTACATCGGCCCCGATGCAAAATCCTTCGACGGCGGGGGCAAGACGACGCCGTTCGACCTGTTCAAGGAATGGGATATAAAAGGAGCGATCGCGGCGAAGGTAGACGGAGCTCCGGTCGACCTCTTCCGCGAATTGACCGACGGCGGCACGGTCGAGCCGATCGCGGCGGATACGCCCGAAGGGCTGGACCTGCTGCGGCATTCGGCGTCGCACCTGATGGCCCAGGCGATCCTCCGCCTCTACCCCGGCGCGAAGTTCGGCGTCGGCCCCGCCATCAAGGACGGCTTCTATTATGACGTGCTCTTCCCCACCCCCGTCTCCGACGAGGATCTGCCCAAGATCGAGGCGGAAATGCGCAAGATATCCAAGGAAAAGCTGCGCGTGGAGCGGCTGGACATGACGGCGGCGGAAGCGCTGCAACGCTTTCACGACGACCCGTTCAAGGTCGAGCTGATCAACGACATCGGGGCGGAGCATGTCTCGCTGTACGGCCAGGGCGAGTTCTGGGACCTCTGCCGCGGCCCGCACGTGCCCAACACCGGATACCTGAAACACTTCAAGCTGCTCTCTCTCGCCGGCGCCTACTGGCGCGGGGACGAGAAGAACGTCATGCTGACGCGCGTCTACGGTACCGTCTTCCCCGATGCGGAGTCCCTCGACGCCTACCTCAAGCGCATCGAGGAGGCGAAACTGCGCGACCACCGCAAGCTCGGCCGCGAACTGGACCTCTTCAGCTTCCAGCCGGAAGGCCCCGGCTTCCCCTTCTTCCACCCCAAAGGGATGGTGTTGATGAACACCCTCGTGGACTTTTGGCGGCGCGAGCACGTCAAACGGGGGTACGCGGAGATCAAGACGCCGCTGATCCTCGACCGCGAACTGTGGATCCGCTCGGGGCACTGGGACCACTACCGGGAAAACATGTATTTCACCGAGATCGACGAGCGCCCCTTTGCCATCAAACCCATGAACTGCCCCGGCGGCATCATGGTCTACAAGACCGCCAAACGGAGCTATCGCGACCTGCCGATGCGCATGGCGGAGTTGGGCACCGTCCACCGCCACGAACGCTCGGGCGTGCTGCACGGCCTGATGCGCGTGCGCTGCTTCACGCAGGACGACGCCCACATCTACTGCACGCCGGAACAGATCGGCGACGAACTGAAGGGCGTCATGGACCTGGCGAAATACGTGTACAACGTCTTCGGTTTCAACTTCTCGGTCGAACTCTCCACGCGACCGGAGAACTCGATGGGCGACCCGGCCCTGTGGGATCTCGCCGAGAGAAAATTGCAGGAAGCCCTGGAGGCGACGGGCATCCCCTACCGCATCAACCCCGGCGACGGCGCCTTCTACGGACCAAAGATCGACTATCACCTGGAGGACAGCATCGGCCGCACCTGGCAGTGCGGCACGATCCAGCTCGACTTCCAGCTGCCGGAGAAATTCGACCTCAACTACATCGGCAACGACGGCGCCGAGCATCGCCCGGTCATGCTGCACCGCACGATCCTGGGCAGCCTGGAGCGCTTCATCGGCATCCTCGTCGAGCACTACGCCGGCGCTTTCCCCTACTGGATCGCCCCGGTGCAGACGAAGATCATCCAGGTAAAGCCGGAGTTCGAACCCTACGCACTGGAGGTCGAGGCGTTTCTCAAACAACGCGGCGTCCGCGTCGAGCGCGACGCGCGGGATGAAAAACTGGGCAAAAAGATCCGCGACGCGCAGATGGAGAAAATTCCCTACATGCTCGTCATCGGCGGACGCGAGGTCGAGGAGCGCAACGTCTCCCTGCGCTCGCGCTCCGAGGGCGATCTCGGCAGCAAATCCTGGGAGGAACTGGCGACATTCCTCGACGGCGAGTTCGACCCCATGCGGGACTAACGAGACCTCGGGGCTCCGCCCCGAACCCCGCGAGGGGATTCCATCCCCTCGACCCCGTATACGGCGGATCGATTTTCGCATTCGCGAAAAGCGATCCGCTGATCGGGGGTCCAGGGGGCTGCAAGTCCCCTGGCGGGTGCGGGCGGAGCCCGCGG
>DAIRUD010000392.1:0-2229 GCA_036803565.1 Synergistaceae bacterium
CCGCGACATCGAACAGAAGGCGCCCCCCGGGCGCGAAGCGCAGCGCCTTGACGACCCCGATCCCCTCTCTTGCCAGCGTCCGCGCGATCAAGGCCGTCTCCGCAAGCGTCTCGTCGGAGTGGAGCTGCACGAAATCCGGCCGGACATCCCTCGCCAGCGCGAGAATTTCGCGGGGCGATCCGCCGACGACCATACAGGAGATCGTGTCGGCAGGCACGTTTTTTACGAGATCCGCCGCCTGCGCAACGGAGAGGTTCCACGGCACATCCAGGGGATACTCCACGACGAAGCCGAGTGCGTGCGCCCCGGCTTCGACGCAGACGCGCAAGTCTTCGTCGTTGGTGATGCCGCAGATCTTGACCGCAATCATGCGACGGCCGCACCGCACAGTTCCCTGTACTTCGCGCACGGATCGGGCGCACGGAGAATCGCCGTCCCGACCAAAACCGCATCGCATCCGGCGCGCAGGGCGCGGCATACGTCGTCCCGCGTTTCGATGCCGCTTTCGCTGACGACGAACGAATCCCCCCGCAGCCTCCCCTTCATCCTCTCCGTCGTCCGCACGGTCCCGTCGTCCAACTCCCCTCTCCGGATATCGCGGTTGTTGATACCGACAAGGCGAGGCCGAAAACGGTTGCACATCTCCACATCCCGCATCGTGTGCGTCTCCACCAGAGCGTCCAGGCCGCACGCGGCGCACGCGGCGAGCAGTTCCCCCAGCAACTTCTCCGATTCCAGGAGCGACACGATCAGCAGCACCGCCGCGGCACCGGCCGCCGCCGTCGCCTCCACCGCCGCGACGGTTCGGATAAAGTCCTTCCGCAGCACCAGCAAGGGCGTGGAAACCGCCACGTCCGCGAGGAGGCGCATCGAGCCGCCGAAACGCTCCCCCTCGGTCACGACGGAGAATACGGGCGCGCCGCAAGCCGCCAGATCGCCCGATAGGGCCAGCGGGTCGCGCCCGCGAAACAAATCCCCCTCTTTCGGGGAACGCCGCTTCAGGTCTGGAATCACCGGCGTCGCCCCGCCGTTCGCACACGCCTCAAGCGCTTGCAAGAATCGCATCGCGAACGCCTGTGCTTTCGAGAAGGGCATACCGCCCGGACGCCTCGGCCAACTGCCGCAGCTTACGCTCCGCCGCCCCGGAATCCAGCAGGGCCGCGGCCAGATCGATCCCATCGGCCATCGACGCGGCCTTGCCCCCGATGTAGAGCGCCCCGGCCGCATTCATCAAAACCGCGTTGCGCCGCGGGCCGCGATCCGCCCCGCCGAAGACCGCCCGGATCGTTTCCGCGTTGGCCCCGGGAGTACCCGTCGCGATGTCCTCCAGAGAGCAGCGCGCCAGGCCGAAATCCTCGGGCGCGATTTCGTAACGCAGGATTTCGCCGTCCTTCAGTTCGCAGACGAGCGTCGGCCCCATCAGGGAGATTTCGTCGAGGCCGTCGACCCCGTGCACGAACAGGGCGCGGCGGTAGCCGAGGTTGCGTGCGACGCGGCTCACCGTGTCCAGCAGCTCCGGCCGATGGACGCCCATCAGATGCAGCCTGGCGTTCGCCGGGTTGATCAGGGGACCGATGATCGTGTAGAAGATGGTCTTGATGCCGAGCTCCGTTTCCGGCGAGAGCACCTTGCCCATAACCGGATGGAAGAGCGGGGCGTAGAGGAACGCGATGCCGATCTCCTCCATCATCCGGGCCGCGTTGGCGGGCGCGAGCCGGATATCGACCCCCAAGGCCTCCAACACGTCGGCGCTGCCGGAAAGGCTCGAAATCGAGCGGCTGCCGTGCTTGGCCACGGGAATCCCCGCCGCCGCGGCGACGATCGCCGTCGCGGTCGAGATGTTGAACGTGGACAGCCCGCCGCCGGTGCCGCAGGTGTCCATCAGCTCCGCCCCGTTCCCGGGCGCGATGCCGACGCAATTGTCCCGCATCGCCTGGGCGATGGCCGATATCTCGTTCAACGTCGGCCCCTTCATCATCAGCGCCACCTGAAACCCGGCGATCTGTACGGGCGTGACGCGGTCCTCGCGAATCCCCCGGATCAACGCGGCGATTTCCCCGCTCTCCAGCTCCAACCCCCTGGTCAGTTTGCCTAAAATTTCCTTCATCATCACCAACACCTCTTTCATCCATCATCATCATTCCGCCCGAATCGGCGTTGGCTCGCAGAAGACCCGAAACATGCGGTCTCTGCGGGCACGGCACAACGAAAAGAGGGGCGCCCCCTCGG
>DAIRUD010000393.1:0-2221 GCA_036803565.1 Synergistaceae bacterium
CCCTTGCGGGGGGGTGGGGGCGGAGCCCCCACGGTCCTACCTGCGCAGGACGGCCTCCAGCGTTTGCTGCAAGCGGGCGAAACCGGCGGGGTCCTGGTAGGCGTACACGGCCATGACGACGCAGATCGACAGCGCCAGCGCGAGAACCGCGTTCACGATCAGAACGAAGGGATTGCTCCCGTGGCTTTTATAGTTTTTCGTGAGGCCCTTCAACCGCTGCCGTTTCCCGGAGGAGGCGGCGGCCGCGGTGGGGTTCTTCTCCGCCGCGCTGCGGGGGGATGTGTTCGGCGGCGTTTTTCCGGAGTTTATCCTGGCGGCGAGTTGGTCGAGCAAAGGCCGTATTTCCTCCCGGAACGCCGCCCCGTCGTTCGCCCCAAGCCGCTGCAATTTCTCGTACAGCTTCCGCAGGTCTCGAAAATAGTCGCCGCACAGCCTCGGCGCGACCTCGCCCTTGCCCCGGATTGCGGGGGAAGGCCGATAGCCGAGGATATAGTGCCATGTGTACACGAGGGCGGCCAGCCATGCCGCGCGAAAGACGAGGGAGAAAAAGCCGCCCTTGTGGCCGATCAGGATCAGCAGGGCGAGCGTACCGACCGCGGCGGTGGAGCCCCGGACGAACGACACGACCAGCGGTTCGTTGAGCTCCGACCAGGAAAACCGCAACGTCGCGGCGGCGATGAGCACCATCAACCCGAGCAGAATCATCCAGCTACCTCCGTGTGTAGATGTGGTATCCCGGCCCGATGGCGGAATGCCCTAAAGGGTTTCCGCGATTCCGGTGAAAGCTTCGTCGGCCGCGGGCATGCCCTTCCCGGTAATGAGTTTCACGTCGATCTTTCGGCAGAGGTCGGCGAGCAGGTTTTTGATCTCCTCGCTCCGTACGTGGACCGTCGACGGCCTGCCGTGTTCCATCATGTACTCGGCGACCAGCGAAAGCAGGAAGGGCGCCCAGTCGCCGGGGTTTCCCTGAAACTCGCAGCGTAGGACGCAGCCGCTGTCGCGGTCGACGACGAGGGCCAAGGGCGGCAGGATGGGCGCGGAGGAGCGGGCCGTCCGCACCGGGAAGGGGGAGTAGATCATGTCGACCTCCACGGTCGCGCCGTTCTTCTTCTGTCTTTTCAGGCGGGCGATCAGTATTTCGTCCGTGACGGTGTGGTGGTCGTATTTCACTTTGATATTCGGCCGGTCCACGGCCGTGTGAAACCATGCGTCGTCCTCCGGCGAATAGAAGCGCAGCAAGATCTTGCCGGCCTCGAAATCGACCGGCGTCCGTCCCTCGGCGATGGCGACACAGGCCATATAGAGGTTTTGCAAGGCCGGGGCGAGGAGCACCGCGTCCTCCGCGGTGATGAACCACGGCAGTTGCCCGGGCCGGGCGACGCGGAAGTAGGGCCATTGCCCCCCGCCGCGAAAGCGCAGCCCCAGGTTTTTGATGACATCCCGGTCGCGCTTGTCCAATTCGTCCCGGTCGCCGAAATAACATACGAACGCGTGCATGTGGCCCGCCCGGATCAGCGGCGGCTCGTCCCCCGGCGCTTCCAGCATGTACAGCAGCTTCGTGTAGGGGAGATAGCCGGGATATACCGCGATGCCGAAGCAATTCCCGGCCGCCCCCAGGATGGAGCAGAAGAGCGGCTGGTCGAACCCCGGCAGTTCGATCGCCACCAAGTCCGAGTCCCACATGAAGCGCCAGGGAGCAAGGCGTTTCAGGCTTTCCGCAGCCTCGTACAAGTCCGCCCACTGTGCGTCGGTTGGCGGCGAGGGTGCTGCGGATTCAGAAGAAGCGCGTTTCTTGGCGGGTACGTCCTTCTGCGTTTTCGTCGCCCGGTCGTTCGATTTCGGCTTCTTTACACGCATGCGATCCCCTCCGGCGTTTCGTTTTTCGAGGAAAGCATAATGCAAAAGGGACGCAATTGTCTATTCCACAAAGTTGATAGTGCGGCGAATTCCCGGTTTGCGAGGTGGATATGTTGCCGAAAGAAGTTTCGAAAGGGCGGAAGCGGCGTGACGCGTTTCGTAAATATGAAATTTTCAATTGATATGACAATATTGGAACCTCGCTGGTGCGCGCCATGTCGACGTCAAGTGCAACGGCGGTACCGCCGAGGATAAAGTTTGAAACATTCGTCAACGCGCACGCCGGAAAAGAGTACATGGCAATGGCTTTAGAGCATTTCAACTTTGACATAGTCGATATAGATGCGGTAAAATCTTACAATGA
>DAIRUD010000394.1:0-2220 GCA_036803565.1 Synergistaceae bacterium
CTCATCGAGGGGGCCGGCGGCATTGCCGACTGGGGGAGTGCTGCCACGTAGCCAATCATCATGAGCGATTGGATTTATAACTGGAATCAATCCCGATACGACCGCAACGCAGCGTCGCTTGAGAAATAGGGAGCCAGGGGAACCCGCTTCCTTGGCCAATTTCTCTTCGTTCGCTGTGCCCTGCGGCATGCGCACATCCCCGTATCGCGGGCGAACTGTCGGAATTACCGACTTCCGCCCTGCGCCATTTGCCGTGTGGGCTTATCCCGGAAAAGGACACAATATATACGCAAACGAGAAATGTGCGTTTTTACGACGGAAATGTGCGGAATCGTCACGGCCGACCCGAGTTCTGTTGTGCGAATAGATGTCTTGTCGATATGTGTGCCGATACAAAAATATTTGCACTGTTTTTTCGCGTAATTTTCCTTTGATTTATTTAAAAAGAATAAAAATTTCCGTTGCGGGGTTTTGGGCAAATTATTTGCATATATACATCGGGAGGCATGTCCTCCCGCAAATCCAATGGAGGTGAGTGGCAATGGCAGATCCTGGGAAGTTGATCAGCGAGAAAAAAGGCGGTACGGCAAGTGTGCTGCTCGGCGCGGCGTTCCTGATGGCGACGTCGGCGATCGGGCCGGGGTTCCTGACGCAGACGGCGAAGTTCACGGAGCAGCTGGCGGCGGCGTTCGGTTTCGCGATCATCATGTCCGTTTTGATCGATATCGTTGTACAGGTAAACATCTGGCGCATCCTGGGCGTCTCCGGCATGCGCGCGCAGGACGTCGCCAACAAGGTCTTCCCCGGATTGGGGCATTTCCTGGCGTTCGCCGTATGCCTCGGCGGGCTCTTCTTCAACATCGGCAACGTCGGCGGGGCGGCGCTCGGGCTCGAGGTCATCGCCGGGGTGCCGCACGAAATCGGCGCGATCGTCAGCGCGGGCCTCGCCATCTTCCTCTTCCTGAACAAGGAAATGGGCAACGCCATGGACAAGTTCGCGAAGTACCTGGGCTTCCTCATGATCGGCCTGGTCCTGTTCGTGGTCGTCAAGACGGCGCCGCCGGTCGGCCTGGCGATCAAGGAGACGGTCGCTCCCTCCACCATCGACTGGTTCGCGGTGCTGACGCTGGTCGGCGGCACGGTGGGCGGGTATATCACCTTCGCCGGCGCGCACCGCATCATCGACGCCGGAATCGTCGGGCCGGAGAACATCGGCAAGATCACCAAGGGATCCGTGAACGCGATCGGCATCACCGCACTGATGCGCTACCTGCTCTTCCTGGCGATCCTCGGCGTCGTCGTCACCGGCGTGGCGCTCGACCCGAAGAATCCCGCCGCGGACGCCTTCAAGCACGGAGCGGGCGAAATCGGCTACAAGGCCTTCGGCGTGATCCTCTGGGCGGCGGCGGTGACGTCGGTCGTGGGGGCGTCCTACACGTCGGTGTCCTTCCTGCGCACGCTTTCGAAGGCGATCGACGACCGGCACCGCTACTGGATCATCGCGTTCATCATCATCTCGACGGCGATCTTCGTCACCATCGGGCAGCCCGCGAAGATCCTCATCGTCGTCGGCTCCATCAACGGCCTGATCCTGCCGTTGTCTTTGGGCTCGATCCTGTTGGCGGCATATCGGAAGGACATCATCGGCGATTACAAACATCCGATCTGGATGACGGCGTTCGGGTATATTATGGTGGCATTCACCGCGTGGTTGGGTTTCAAATCGCTCGGAGGGATTTTGAAACTCTTCCAGCAGTAGCGAAGGAGGTCGCGCGATGTACGATGTACCGAAGTTTCTGGGTTCGGGCGACAGTTGCCTCGTCGTAGAGTTCTCCGACGGCATCGATATGCCCGCCAATATCCGTTTGCAGACGCTGCGGCACGCGCTGGCGGAGAAGCGTGTGCGGGGGATACGAGAGTTCGTGCCGACCTATCGCTCCCTCTCGATCCACCACGACCCGCTGCGGCTGCCGCGGAAAAAGCTGGAGGAGATCGTGCGCCGGGCGCTCGGCGAACTGCCCGAGGGCGGTACGGGGAAAAAGCGCATTCTCGTCATGCCTGTCGTCTACGGCGGAGAGTACGGGCCGGATATGGCCAACGTCTGCGCACACACGGGTTTTGACGAGGAGGAGGTCGTTCGCAGGCATACCGGCAGGGACTGTTACTGCTACATGATCGGCTTCACCCCCGGATTCAGCTATCTCGGCGGGCTCGACGAGG
>DAIRUD010000395.1:0-2210 GCA_036803565.1 Synergistaceae bacterium
AAGCCAGTTCGGCGGCCTCCGCCGCCGTCGCGACGTAGGAAGCCGTCTTATACCCGTTCGCGACGAACGCCTCGCAGACCCTCCTCCCGAGAATCTCCTGCGTCTCGCGGCGCGGTGCCTCGAAAACCTCGATCATTTCGCTCCCTCCTTATTTTTGGAAACGATAAAACTACCGTAGCGTAGAATGAACGGCCTACAGAGACTCCACGAACTTGCGGATGCGGGCCACACCCTCGCGGATGTTGTCCTCCGAACAGGCGTAGGACATGCGGATGAAACCGGGGGCGAGAAACGCCGTCCCGGGCACGAGCGCGACGTACTCCTCCTCGAGAATCCGTTTGCAGAAGGCCATGTCGTCGGGAAGCGCCGTGCCGCGCACGTCGAAGAAGGCGTAGAAGGTGCCCCTCGGCTTCACCAGCCGCAGGCCGTCGACCTCGGAGAGCAATCCGTAGAGCAGGTCGCGGCGCTTCTCGAACATCGCGCGGCGGCGCTCCACGTCCGCATCCGCGCCGTCGATGGCACCGACGGCGGCCCATTGGGCGATGGAGGAGGCGTTCGACGTCAGGTGGCTCTGGATGTCGTCCATCTTCTTGATCACGTCCTTGGGGCCGAGGGCGTAGCCGATGCGCCAGCCGGTCATGCAGAAGGCCTTGCTGACCCCGTTGATCAGGATGACCCGGTCGCGAATTTCCGGGACGAGCTCCAGGATATTGTGGTGTTTGGTGTCGCCGTAGACGAGGCGTTCGTAGATTTCGTCGTAGATGATCCACAGGTCGTGTTTGACGGCGACCTCCGCCAGCATGCGCAGCGTCGCCTCGTCGTACACCGCGCCGGTGGGGTTGTTGGGGCTGTTGACGATCATGCCGACCGTCTTCGAGGAAAGCGCTTTTTCGACTTCCGCCTTCGTCGGCACGAACCCCGTGTCCGCCGTGTCCACGATGACCGGCACGCCCTCGGCGATGTTGACCTGCTCGATGTAGCTCACCCAGGCCGGGGAGAAGAGCAACACCTCGTCGGCCTCGTCCACGAGGACCTGCAACGCCTGGTAAACCAACGGCTTCGCCCCGCTGGAGACGAGGATTTCCGCGTTTTCGTACTCCAGCCCGAAATGCTTCCGATAGTACCCGGCGACGGCCTTTTTCAGCTCCGGCACACCGGAGTTGGCCGTATAGTGCGTCTCCCCCCGGTCGATGGCCGCGCGCGCGGCGTCCATCGCCGCGTCGGGCGACGTGAAGTCCGGTTCTCCCGCACTGAAGGAGAGGACGGGCTTTCCTTTCGCCTTCAGTTCCTTCGCCAGGGCCGACACCGCGATCGTCGCGGAGGGCTGGATCCTGTTCGCCCGTTTGGAAAGTTTCATGCGTTCACATCTCCTCTCAAGTCGTGCGTCGAATTCCCGTTCGTCGCATTATAATCCCGCCCGCGCCACCGTGACAAGCGGCCCGCGCACTCCCCCCGGTCGCTTCGCGGGCGACCGGGCGTTGCGCCGATCCCTCGAAGTCATCGGGAAAAGGCGCGTTGCGGGCCGTTGCCCGAGATGCTAGAATCAGGATATGGTAGGAAGCGAAGCGCAACCATTAGCCTAGGAGGGATCACGATGGACGTTCGTTTTGTCATGCGGAACGCGGAAACGACCGACGAGATGAAGGACCTCATGGAGAAGAAGCTGTCGAAGATCGAGAGGTTTTTCAACAAGATCGGAGACGTACAGGTCGTGCTCGACTACAAGCGCGGCATGAACATCGTGGAGATTACTGCGAACGCAAACGGCCTCGTCATGCGCGGGGAGGACTACTCCCCCGACATGCGCAAGGCGTTCGACAAGGCGCTGAAGAGCATCGAGCGCCAGGTGAAGCGGCATAAGGACTACCTCAAGGACCGCACGCACATCAAAACGCACGACATCTCCTTCGACCTGCCGCCGGACACCTTCGGCGACAGCCGGGACCAGGACGACAGCAGCTCCACCGACATCGTCAAGAAGAAACGCTTCCCCCTGACCATGATGCTGCCCGCCGAGGCGACGCGGCAGATGGACCTGCTCGGGCACACCTTCTTCGTCTTCCGCAACGGGGAGAGCGGCGAAGTCAACGTCGTATACCGCCGCAAGGACGGCGGCTACGGCCTGCTGGAACCCGAGTAGGGACACAGGACCGCGGGGCTCCGCCCCGCACCCCGCCAGGGGACTTACAGCCCCCTGGCCCCCCGATCCG
>DAIRUD010000396.1:0-2202 GCA_036803565.1 Synergistaceae bacterium
TCCCTTGGATCCCTATTTTTTAAAAATATTATTTGATGTCGCGGTGTTTCCAAAGGTTATTTTTCGATATGGTTGTCCTGTGTGATTAGCCCGAGGATTTCGTCCAGCAGAGCGGCGAATTGCGGGTCGGTCTGGCGACGCGGATACTCCAGTGTGACGGAAATTTCGCGTAGCAGCCGCCCCTCGTCGAGGACGACGATGCGGCGCGAGAGGATCAGGGCCTCCTCCACGTCGTGCGTGACGAAGAAGATCGTCTTGCGTTCGGCGAAATAGATGCGCAGGATCTCCTCCTGCAGGGATTTTCTCGTGAAGTAGTCCAGCGCGCCGAAGGGTTCGTCCATGAGGATGAGTTCCGGCTCGTAGCAGAGGGCGCGCCCGAGCGCGACGCGCTGCGCCATGCCGCCGGAGAGCTGGGCCGGATAGGCGTCGCGGTACGCGTACAGGCCGAGCATGCGCAGCAGGTCGTGCGCCCGTTGGACCGGCCGGATCGCACGTGGGTCCTTGAGAAAGGCGAAGAGTACGTTGCGCTCGACGGTCAGCCAGGGCATCAGGCGCGGTTCCTGAAAAACGGTGCCGGTCTTGGGCGGCGACCCCTCGTAGGCGATCTCGCCGTCGCTCTGCCGGAGCAGGCCCGCGACGATCCGCAGAAACGTCGTCTTGCCCGATCCGCTGCGGCCGACGATGGCCACGAAGTCGCCCTTCTCGGCCTCGAGCGAGAGGTCGTCGAGCGCGACGTTCACCCGGTCGCGCAGGGCATACTCCTTACGCAGCGCGCGCGCCTCAAACCACGCCATCCGCAGCACTCCTGTAGGCAGTAAGACGTTTCGTCACGAGGGAGAAGAAGAGGTCGATCAGCGAGCCGAGGAAGCCAATGACGAGAATGCCAACGAGGATTATGTCCGGGCGGGAAAGCTGCTCGGCGTCGAGGATCATGTAGCCGAGGCCGGACGAGGCCGCCACCAGCTCGGCGGCGATGAGCGAACGCCAGCTGTACCCCAGCCCCAACCGCATGCCGGTGAGGATGTAGGGTACCGCCGCCGGGAGCACGACGTGGCGGAGCGCCTGCGCGCGCGAGTAGCCGAAGCTCTCGGCCACCTCCAGCAGCCCGCGGTCGCACTGCGAAATGCCCTGCACGGTGTTGAGAAAGATGGGGAAAAAGGTCGCCATGACGATGATCACCAGCTTCGACGCCTCCCCGATGCCGAACCAGAGGATAAGCATGGGAATGGTCGCCATGGGCGGGATGTGCCGGAGCAGTTCGAGCGTGGGGGAAATCTGCCGCAACACCGGACGGCTGACGCCGCAGACGAAGGCGATGACGAGCGCGCAGGCGGCCGACGCGGAAAAACCCTTGGCAATCCGCAGCAGGCTCGCCGCGACGTTACGCAGCAACTCCCCGCTCTCCAGAAGATCGAAGAACGAGCGCAGCACCACGAAAGGGCCGGGCAGGAGAAAGGGACTCCACCACCTCTCCCGCGCTCCCCACCACCAGAAAAACAGAATACAGGCCGGTAGGAGCAGGCCGCTCCCGCCGACGGTTTTCAGGAAAACGCCGACGCGGCGCACGGCATGCCTCCTCAGCCCTCAGCCTTTCGCAAACGAACGGTAGGCGAAGTAGAAACAGGCGATGGCGATGGCGATGTAGAGGAAAACCGGTTTTTCCTTCTTTTCCCCGTTCCGTTCGCCGTTTCGCCCGCGAGTTTCCGCCGCCGGGAGCGGGTTGTCGTCCGCGTCGTCGGAATCGTCCGGCAGGTCCTCGGCGTCGATTCCGATCTCAATCGCGGTCCCTTCCGCGCGGAGCAGCACCGCGGGAAGGCCGTCCTCCTCCGGATCCGGATCGTCCGACAGGGCCTCGCGAACCCTTATCGCCAGATTTCGTCCGAGATATCCCAGCGTCTCCCCCTCGAGTGTTTCCGCCGCTACCGCGTGCGGGGCGAACGGCAGGTCGTCCGGGACCAGAAGGAGCTCCGTCCTTCCCTGCGCCAGCAGCTCCGCCGCGCGTTCCGCGCGGGTCCTTCCGTCCGGGTTTGCCTGCCCGGTCCCCTCGAGGTGCGTCCTTACGATTTCTTCCTGCGTTTCCATCGCCGGATTCCCCCTTTCGATCCCGTACGGCCGCCCGCTTCGGCGGCGGCGTTTTCTCCGCGTTTGGCGTCGTTGCGCTCCGGCGCAGTTGTCCGCAGGCGGCGTCGATTTCGACGCCGC
>DAIRUD010000397.1:0-2200 GCA_036803565.1 Synergistaceae bacterium
CCAGTCGGCTCTGCCGACAGCCCCCTCTCGAGGGGGCCGGGGCTTGGCACGACGGAACGCCCCGCTTCCCTCAGGAAGGAGTGCAGCCAAGGGTGGCGGAGGGAGACCTGCCCTGCTTTAAAATAATTGATTTGATCTAAAAATGGAATCAATTCCCTTAAATCCCCTTCTCTTCCGGCAATTTTCGATGTTGACCCGTTCCAGGCAATGAAACGTCTTCAACGGGTTTTAACTTCATCGAGAGCTACTTGCCGTCACTTGCCGACGCAGAAGTTGGCGAAGATCGAATCCAGCAGTTCCTCCGTCGCATCGGCCCCGAGCGGCGCACCGAGGAAGGCGGAGGCGTCCGCGAGCAGCGAGCCCGCGACGTCGATGCCTTCGCCCCGCGCCAAGGCTTCCTCTGCCTCGCGCAGGCACGCGAGGGCGGACGCGAGGGCGTCCACCATGCGTTCGGTGGCCGCGTAGCCGTCGTCCGGGGCGCTCCCGCCCAGCAGCGCATCCACAAGGGCGTCCTTGAGCGCCGCGATCCCCTCGCCGCGCCATGCGGACACGCGGAGGACGGAGGCAAAAGCGCCCCGTCGGGAAAAATCCTCGACGTCCGCATCCGACAGGACCGACGGCAGATCGGACTTATTCAGGACCAAGAGCGCGGGCCTGCCGTACAGGCCGTCCGCAAGCGCGGCGGCCTCCGCCGTCGGCGGCGCGGAGGCGTCGAGCACGAGCAGGCGGAGATCCGCCCCCTCCATCGCGCGGCGCGAACGCTCGATGCCGATGCGCTCGATCTCGTCGTTCGCCTCGCGGATGCCCGCCGTGTCCACAAGCCGCAACGGCACCCCCCGGTGCACCAGCGGCGCGTCGACGGTATCCCGCGTCGTTCCGGGCAGGGCGGTGACGATCGCCCGCTCCTCGCCGAGCAGCGCGTTCAGGAGGGAAGATTTCCCGGCGTTGGGCGGGCCGCAGATGGAGACGGCCGCGCCGTTCTTCAACAAAAGGCCGACGCGGCAGCGTTCGCCAAGGGCGCGCGCGACATCGGCAATGCGCGCGACCTCGCCCGCGATCTCGCCGCTCTCGACCCCGTCGACCTCCTCCGGGTAGTCCAAGCGCACCTCCAGCGAGGCCCGCAGGTGCGTGAGATCGTCCATCAGCGCGCGCAGACGTGCGGATAACTCCCCCTGGAGCGAACGGTTCGACGCGGCCAAGGCGGCGTCGCTCTTCGCACGGATGACGCCCAGCACTGCCTCCGCCTGCGCGAGATCGATGCGCCCGGACAGAAACGCCCGCTTCGTGAACTCGCCGGGAAGCGCGACGCGCGCCCCCGCGCGCAGAAGCAAATCCATGCACCGGCGCGCCGCCGCCAGGCCGCCATGACAGTGCACCTCGCAGGACTCCTCGCCCGTGTAGCTGGCGCCGTGGGGAAAGCGCACGGCGAGCACCTGATCGACCAACACGTCCCCGTCGGCGATCCGCCCCAGCGCCATGCGGCGCGGCGGTTCGCATGAGAGCGGCCTGCGCCCGCGAAAGACGCCGTCGAGCAGCGCGACGCAGCCGCCGCCGGAGAGGCGGACCACGGCGATCGCCGCCTCGCCCCACGCCGTCCCGATGGCGGCGATGACGTCGTCCACCTGCGCCTATCCCTCCGTGCGGGAGATGGCGACGCCGAGCGCGGAAAGGCGCTCCAGCGACACCGCGCCGTCGAAGCCCTCGACCGGCGACGTGCAGTCGACCAGCAGGCGCACCGCCTGCGCCCCGCACTCGCCCCCGCGGCGGCGCTCCATGTAGGAGGCCGCCGACTCCGCCACGCAGTGGCTGAGGGCCTCGCCGGCGAACGTCACCGACTCGTAGGCCGAGAGCGCGGCGAAGAGGTTTTCGTTGAAGGCCGTCTCCGGCCATCCGTCGTCGACGCCCTCGAAGATGGAGAACTGGTCCGTATAGGGGTTCTCCCCCTTGAAGACGAAACGCACGGGGCGGCCCGTCTCCTCCCGCCAGATCCGGAACGCCTCGCGCAGGGGATCGGCGATCTGGTGCCCCCACGTCGAGACCACGCAGTGTACGGGCCAGACCATCAGGAAATCCACGTTCTTCCGCTCCATGGCGTCGAACGTGCGGCACACCGGCGCGAGGTGTTCCGCGAGCACCGGCCTCCAGACGCCGTCCGCGACGTCCCCCCGCGCGATCCGGGTATAGGGCGCCGGGGGCCGCC
>DAIRUD010000398.1:0-2178 GCA_036803565.1 Synergistaceae bacterium
CAAGGGAAGTTCCGGCAGGCCCGGCGCGAAAAACGGGCGGATGCCGCCGCTATTTCTTCACCAGGCCGACGGACTCCATGACCTTGCCGTAGTTCTCGTCCATCTCCGCCAAAAATTTGGCGAAATCGTCCGGGCCGAGGTATGCCGGGGTCTTGCCCGCCTTCTTCATCGTCTCCTGGAACTCGTCGCTCTCCCAGACCTGCTTGATCGCCTCGCCGATCTTCTGCTTCAGATCTTCGGGCAGGCCGCCGGGCGCGGCGATGCCGCTCCAGGAGTCGAGCAGCCAGTCGGAACCGGTCGCCTCCTTCAGCGTCGGCAGGTCCGGGTACTCGGGCAGGCGCTCCTTGGTGATCGTGGCCAGCGCGCGCACCTTCTTCGCCGACATCAGGGACGCCGCCTCGTTGGGAGAGCAGACGACGAAGTCCAAACCGCCCGCCGCGAGGTCCTGCAGCGAGGGCGCCGCGCCCTCGTTGGGCACCCACTGGAAGTCGTTCACGCCGACGCCCTCGGCCTGCACCATGCCCGCCGCGCAGAGGTGCCAGATGCCGCCGTGCGGCGAGCCGGAGGCCTTGAGGCGGCTACCCGGCTTTTTCATCGCCGCGACGAGGTCGCCCATCGTCTGGTACGGCGATTTTTCATCGACGAACACCGCTCCGCCGACGGAGACGATCAGGGCGATCGGCGTCAGGTCGCGGTAGGTCAGGTCCGTCAGGCCGGACCAGTGCATCATGTTGAGCTCGCACTCGATGTCGCCGATGGTGTAGCCGTCCGGCGTCCCCTTGGCGATGGCGGTGTGCCCGACGACGCCCTGGCCGCCGGTGCGGTTGATGGAGTTCACCCGCACGCCGGTGATGTCGCCGAGGATCTTGGCCACCAGGCGGGCGTTGAAATCCGTGCCGCCGCCCGTGGCGAACGGGATGAGCATGGTGATGGGCTTCTCCGGCCATTTCGCGGCGTCGGCCGCGAAGCCGCAGGTTGTGGAGAAGAGGGAAACAAGAACGACCGCGACACACAGGATCCACTTTCTGGACATAGCATCAACCTCCCTTGTTTTTTGCGGGGACGGCGGTCGTCCCCGCAGCCGAAGCGCATACTTGCCGAAACAGTTCTCCCGGAAGGATCTACGTACGACCCCCTCTCCCGCACCCGGCGAGGCGCCGCGTCAGACGCAGCGTGCCAGGTGGTTCTCCGAATAGAAGGCGGCCTTCGCCGTATCCCGCTCCTTGATGGCCCGCAGGATCTGCTTGTGGGACTCCAGCGTCTTCTCCAGCAGCCCCAGGTCCTCCTTGTAGCGCCGCCACATGTGCACGTCGGCGCGCTTGAGCAGGTCCCGGCTGATGCCGAGCAGCGTTTCGTTGTTCGTCGCCTCGGCGACGGCGATGTGAAACGCCCCGTCCAGGTCCATGAAGCGCTCCACGTCGTGCGCCTCGAGCGCGCTCACCGAGGCCTCGACCAAATCCTCCATGCGCGCGATCTGCTCCGGCTCCGCACGCCTGGCCGCCATCACCGTGACCGACGGCTCGATGGCCATCCGCGCCTCCAGCGCCTCGAAGGAGCCGTTGACCTGCTCCGTGTCCTCGAGGAATTTCTCCAGCACGTTCTTCGGCGTGTACTTCCCCGCGTGCGCGTTCTCGGTGATGTAGGTGCCCTCGCCCGGGACGCGGACGATGATGCCCATCAGCTCCAGCGCGGAGAGCGCCTCGCGCACGGAGGCGCGGCTGATGTCGGACTGCCGGACGATCTCCAGCTCGTTGGGCAGCTTGTCGCCGGCCACGAGTTCGCCCGCCTCGATGAGATCGAGGATTCTCCGCACGATGATGGCGGGTTTTTTCGTGGAATCCTGCCTGGTAAAAATCTCCTGCACGAAGGCGTCCTCCCGTGTCGCGACATGCCTTATGTTATATGTCTGACATGATGTGACAGCATTATAATAAACTCGTATCGTTTGTCAAGCGCATATACAAACCGGCGTTCATCCCCGCGCATATCGTTTTCGCCCCGACACCAACGCGAAGCGCATGATTCCATTTTCGACGCGCGGCGCCCGTCATTTCATTTTTATCCCATTTTTAGATCAAATGAATTATTTTAGAGCGCGGTGAACCTCTCTCCGCCGCGCTTGGCGGTGCTCCCTCCAGAGGAAAGCGAGGCATGCCGTCGTGCCAAGCCCCGGCCCCC
>DAIRUD010000399.1:0-2176 GCA_036803565.1 Synergistaceae bacterium
GAGGCCATCGCGCCGCCCGCGCCGATCTCCACCTGGCAGCCCGCGACCTCCGCCGCGAACGTCGCGCGGATGTCCAGAATCAGACCGACCGCACCCGCCGCCCACAGCGCCATACAGACCTCGGAGCGGGCCAGCCCCAACGTCTCCTCCAGTGTGATCACCGTGCCCGGCAGCGCCCCGGCGGAGCCGCCGGTCGGCGCGGCGCAGACGACGTCCATGCCGCCGTTGGCGTGCATGATCGCCATAGCCCGTGCCGCCGCCCGCGTGTGCGGGCCGAAAAAGGGCAGCGCGCCGCGCCCCCCGGCCTTCCAGACCCGCTCCGCCGTCGGCCGCAACAGCTGCATCGAGGCGGCCAACTCGCCGCGCAGCGCCCGTTCGCAGGCGCGCTTCATGACGCCGTAGCGCCGCCACATCTCCTCCATCGCCTCGCCCTGCGAAATGCCGAGCAGGGCGCACTCGTAATCCAGCGCCGCCTCCCCGGCGGAGATGCCGCGCTCCGCAGCGTAGCGTTCCAACCCCTCGGCACTGTGAAAGACGGGCTCGCCCCGCACGGGGAAAAAGATCGGCCGCACGACGCGCGGAGACACCCCCCGCGCCCGCAGCGCGGATAGAAGCTCCTCCGGTGGACGGCGACCGTCCTTCAAAACCAGCAGGCACACGCCGTCCCGCGCGGAGGACTCCACGCGGCCGTGCGCCTCCAGCGCCCGGCCGATGTCGCCGCAGTCCGCTTCGCCGCACCGTATCAGCGTCGTCCACGCGTCGCCGCGCAGATCGACGGCGAAACCGTCCACGGAGGAGACGACGATCGAGCCGCCGCCGACGGATCGGGCGACGACACGGGTCTCCGCGCCGTCGGCAGAATACAGGCGCAGCTCCGTCCAGTTCGGGTGATCGGCCTCGGGAAAGCCGCCGACCTCGAAGGCGATCTCCACGCCCTCCCGGGCCGCGATGGCCGCGGCGTCGTGAAAGGAGTCGTCGAGCAGATCCCAGTCCATCAGGCCGGAGATAAAGGCCCGGTCGCTGCCCTGCTCGCGGAAGACCTTGCCGTACGAACCGCCCGCGTCGAAGGAGACGACGACGCGCTCCGGCACGCCGCCGCAGGCATCCCGCGCGATCCGCCCGATGTGGTACGATCCCGCCGTGTGGGAACTGGACGGCCCGCGCATGACGGGCCCGAGGACGCTGTTGAACACGCTGACGATCTTCATCGTTACCGCCTCCGATATCACAATGCCGGTGATTTGTTTATTCGTACAGGATTCTCGCCGTGCTCTCCCCGGCGTAGGCGGACGCACCGTCCTTCCGCAGCCGTTCGAGAAACGCCTCCTCCAGCGTGGCCGCCCGGCACTCCACCGGCAGCTCTTGCAGATGCGGATAGCCGTCCCCGCCGTCCGCGACGAAGTCGTTCACCGCCAGCGTGTACGTCCGGTGTTCCCACAACGGGGCGCCGTTCCCCATGGTCACGGAGAGCACGCGCGAACCGGGCTGCGCCCAGGGACGTACCCGCACGACCATGCCGGAGACCTGCGGAAAACGCCCGTCCGCCGCGGGGAGCTTGCCGAATCCGTGCTCCAGAATATCCAGGAGCTGCGCGCCCGTCACCCGCTTGGACAGGACGACGTTTCCGAAGGGGAAGGCGGTCAGCGTGTCCCTCCGCGTCACCGGACCGCGCGCGATGGAGGCGCGGATCGAGCCGCCGTTCATCAAAGCGCCATCCGCGCCGACCGCGTCGCGCATGGCGTCCGCCGTCAGGTTGCCCAGGTTGGTCTCCCGCGTGCGCACGAACTCCCGTTCGCCGATCAGGTCGGCGTCGCACTGCGCCACGACCTCGGACAGGCGCTCGGCCAGGGCCGCGTTCGCCAACTCCAGCCGCAGCGCCAGCTCCGCGTCGGGCTCGTAGAGAAAAGCGTCCTCCTTGGCGATCAACCGGTTGCGCGTCCCGATCACGTCGCGCAGCTCCGAGTCGTACAGCACCGTCAGCACGCCCACGTGCTCCCCATGCTTGCCGGAGGAGACGAGACGGACGCCGTTGCGCGTCTCGTCCGCGACGACGTGGCTGTGCCCGCCCACGATGATATCGATGCCGCGCACCGCGTCCGCGAGCTTCCGGCTGTCCTCGATCTCGACGTGCGACAGCGCCACGACCACG
Source organism: Synergistaceae bacterium (assembly GCA_036803565.1). Taxonomy (GTDB): domain Bacteria; phylum Synergistota; class Synergistia; order Synergistales; family Synergistaceae; genus DAIRUD01. The sequence goes on from DAIRUD010000399.1 coordinate 2,150, forward strand.
TCGCACCCGGCGCGCCGCAGCGTGCGC
>DAIRUD010000400.1:0-2173 GCA_036803565.1 Synergistaceae bacterium
CGGCGCGCTGCTGCTGGGAGCGCGCGGAAAGGCGCGGGCGGGCGGGAGCTGCGATCACGCGCATATGCTCTTCGATCTCACCAACGAAGCCGTCATCGAACTGGACGAAGCGGAGCGCATCGTCGCCGTCAACCGCTCCGCCGCCGCGCTGCTGGGCTACACGGCGGCGGAATTGTCGCGGCGAGGCCTCTTCGAGGCGTTGCCGCACGGCCTGTCGGAGGACTGCGATTGCACGGACGAGGCCTGCGCCTTTCACCACGCCATTCGTCGGGGCGGCGAGCGAACGACCGTGCGGATGTGGATACGCGGCGGCCTGGGCAACGCCATTCCCGTCCTGGCAGCCGTCGCCCCGATCTTCGAGGGGGGGCGGCGGGCGGGGGCGCTGATCTCCGTCCAGGACCTGACGGAGGCGGAGACGACGGCGCGCATGGCGCGCGCCTTCTTCGAGAGCGGCACCGACGGCTTCGTCATCTTCTCCGAGGACCTCGAACCGATCGCCTGCAACCCCGCCCTCGTCGACATGCTCGGCGCCCCCTCGAAGGGGGATGTGCTGCGGCATTTCTTCTCCTACGCCGCCCCCGTCCAAGAGGGCGGCCTGTCGCCGTGCGCGCGCTTCGCGGCCCTCACCGAGGGGCTCCCCCTCAACATGCCCCACAGCGGGGAGTGGCTTCACGCGAACGCGCAGGGCGAGACGATCCCCTGCAACATCTCGCTCGTCCGCTCCGACGTCAACGGCAGGATCTTCGTGGCCGCCTCCGTCCACGACCTGCGCGGACAGAGAGCGGTGGAGAACGCGCTGCGCCAGCAGCGACAACAGCTCGCCGACATCCTGCGGACGACGCCGGTGATGATGATGGTCCTGCGGAACGGCAACATCGACGAGATCAACGAGATCGGCGTCGAGATGACCGGCCTCCGGCAGGGCGACCGCTTCGAACCCGAGCGCTTCTACCCCGACCACGACGACGTCCGCGAGATCGCCGAACGCCTGCGCAACGGGGAGACGGTGCGCGGACAGAAGCTGCACATGCGCCCCCCGGGCGCGCCCGCGCGGGACGTCGTCGTCTCCGCCTTCCCCTTCCGCTACGAGGGCGACGACGCGGTACTCTCCTGGACGTTCGACGTGACGGACATCCACCGCGCGCGCGTCGCGGCCGAGGAGGCCTCGCGCGCCAAGAGCGACTTCATCGCGGCGATCAGCCACGAGATCCGCACGCCGCTGAACGCCATCGTCGGCATGAGCCACCTCTGCATGCGGACCGAACCGACGCCCAAACAGGCGGAATGCCTGGCGCAAATCCAGGAAGCGGCGCAACTGCTGCTCGCGCTGATCGACGACGTGCTCGACTACTCCTGCCTCGGCAGCGAGGGCTTCCGCCCGGCCAACAAACCCTTCCGCGTCGCCGCCGTTCTCCGCTGTCTCGACGAAGTCCTGCGCGGAACGGCCGAGGCCAAGGGCCTGTGCTTCTCCACGGACGCCGCTTTCGACGCGGAAACCGTCTTCGTCGGCGACGATATGCGGTTGACGCAGGTGTTGATGAACCTGTGCGGCAACGCGATCAAGTTCACGGACTACGGCTTCGTGCGCGTCGGCGTCTCCTGCGAGCGGGAGGAGAACGGCGCGTGCCTGCGCTTCTGCGTGGAGGACAGCGGCATCGGCATGAGCCGGGAGCTGGCGGAGGCGGTTTTCTCCCCCTTCGTGCAGGGCGACGACTACCTCACGCGCAGCCACGGCGGCACCGGGCTCGGCCTCTCCATCTCGCAGCGCGTCGTCGAGTGTCTCGGCGGCCGCATCTGGGTCTGTTCGACGCCGGGACAGGGAAGCATCTTCCAGTTCACCGTCCCCGTCGCGACGCCCCTCCCGACCCCGTCCGCGCAGCCGGGCGAAACCGCGGCGGAGAAGTGCGCGCCGCTGCGGGCATCGGTCCTGCTCGTCGAGGACAACGAGATCAACCAGATGATCGCCTGCGAGCTGCTCGATTCCTTCGGCGCGACGGTCCGCACCGCCGAGAACGGGGTGCGGGCGCTGGACATCCTCCGCGACGCACCCGACGCTTTCGACGTGGTCCTTATGGACATCCAGATGCCCGTCATGGACGGCCTCACGGCCAGCCGCAGAATCCGCGACGAGCTCTCGCTGGGCCCCGAGCGCCTGCCGATCCTCGCCCTCACC
>DAIRUD010000401.1:0-2168 GCA_036803565.1 Synergistaceae bacterium
TCGCGCGGCGCGGCGGCATCCGCAGCGGGCTCCGCCGCCGCCGTCACCGGTTCCGGCGCTTTGGGCGCGTCCTTCTGGGTCAGCTTCTTCTCCAGATTGTCGATGAGATACCAGAGCGTGCGCTCCGCCGTCTCGTAGCGCTTGCAGTGTTCCCGGATCGCCGCGCGCTCCGCGTTGTCCGCCTCGCGCACGCGCTTGGTCCGCATGTCGCTTTCGGTCGCGTCGCGCAGCCCCTCCTCGAGGTCGCGCAGGATTTCCTCGAACTGCTTTTTTTCCATCAGGTCGAACTTCGTCACCAACGTCTGGAGGGCGAGCCGCCTGCGCACGTTCGCGGCGGACAGCTCGGATTCGAAACGCCGCAGCTTCTCCTCGGCGGAGACGCCGCCGGAGGGGCCCCGGTAGGGCTTGGCGAAGATCAGGGCGTAGCTCTCGCGGATGTAGTCCGTCAGCCGCTCGTACTGGTACATATCGACGGCCGCGGGTTCGGCGAGCAGTTCCGTGAAATGCGGGTTGGGCACGGTGTAGCCGGAATTCAGATGCCCGTAGTCGACGAAGAGCCGTTCTCCCGGATCGAAGGTCAGCTCCTCCGGCGGCCCGGCGTCGATCTTGGCCTCCACGATGGCCCAGAGCAGTTCCCAGTAGTGCTGGGCGGCCTTCTGCCAGACGATGCGCGCCTTCTTGCGCGTTTCGCTGTCCTTGCCGTCCCGGAGTTTGGACATGTTGCGCCCAAGGACCTCCATCTGCTTCGCAAGGTCGAAGACGACCGGGTGTCCCTTCCATTTTTCCACGAGCCAGCCGATCGCGTTATCGAAACCGGCGCTCGACGTGGAATCGTTATCCGGAGTCACGCGCGCACACCTCCTCTCGTGGGAGCGAGACAGAACGAAATGCGCTCGTACCATTTGCGCACGGCGTGCGCCGAGAGGAGGGAGAAGCAGGCGTACTGCGGCTCCCGCTCCCCGCCCAGCGAACACGCGTCGAGGCAGGCCTCCCAGTCCGCCGCGGCCATGCGCAGGAAGCGGTCCTGCTCCCCCGGTAGGCGGGAGTCGGGAGTGATGCCGAAGGCGGCGGATTCGTTCTCCCCCTCGTAGCGCGTCACGCGGTAGCGTCTGCCCAGGTGTTCCGGGGAGGGCAGGTCGAAGCGATCGCGTTTTTTGAAACCGCCCTCGTCCGCCGTTTTCGCGGCGTCGGAGACCATCTCGTCCGCGAGGTTCTCCAGCAGGGGACAGAGGCGGATGTAGGCCGTGATGCGCTGCAAGAACGGTTTCCCCCTCTCCGCCATCGTGCGTAGCGTCTCCTCCGTCCGGTAATCGCGCGTCGGAAGGCGTTTCCAGAGTTGATCGCCGAAGCTGCGCTCCTCGTCGTGCGACCAATCGCTGAAACCGAGCAGAAGCGCGCGCGAGACCGGCAGCAGAAAGGCGGTCCAGCGGCCGCTGTTGGCGAGCGCGAGATCCTTGACGAAGGATGCGTTGCGCATCGTGGCGGGCAGCGCGTCGTTCGCGATGGGGATGGAGGGCTCCGGCCACGGCCCCTCCGGCCGGGCGTAGGCGCCGAGCGCGGTCCGCTCCGCGTCCGTCTCGACGAAACAGGGACGCACGCGCCACTCCTCCTGGCGGGGGGTGAAGGCGTACCAGAGCGTGTCCCGCTTGTTCTCGGCGATCAGCTTCAGGTCGGCCTCGCTGCGCGCCGTGCGGGGCATGTGGAGCAGGTCGCCCAGGAGCTGTACGCCGCGCCAGGCGACGGTGTCCAGCGACAGCGCCTGTTGCCCGAAGGAGATCAGGTGCGCCACGCTTTCGAGAATGCTGTCCATCGAATATTCCTTCGTCGAGCGGCCGACCTTGATCTTCAGGCTGCGCTCCGCCCCCTCCACCCAGGAAAGGGCGACGTATTTCTTCTTGTCGTTGCTCCGGTTGTAGATGCCGAGCCGCGGCGTCCCGTCCCGTTTTGCGAGAAGGAGCGCGAGGTCGTCGTCGACGTCGTACTGCGCGATATTCAGGAATTCTCCGGAAGCCAAACGTATCACCTCTTCAAAAAACGCGGAACGCGCCGCCCGTTCCGTCGCGGCCCAGGGAGGGGCCGTCGGACACCCGCCTGCGGTCTGCTTCGTGGCGGGAAACTTAGAACCCGTATTCACAATCGTTTAAGCAGCGTGTGCAAATGAGCAATTT
>DAIRUD010000402.1:0-2165 GCA_036803565.1 Synergistaceae bacterium
ACACCCCGGTAGGGGATGAGCATCCCCTGCACCCCTTTCTCTTCAATGCGGTATCGCGGCGTGCTTTTTCCTAATCCGCTTCCCCGGGCAGGCAACGGAGGATTCGCAGCGCGAGCGAGATGCGGAAGCGCGTCTCGGCGTCCGAAAGGTCGCTTTCCAGGATATCTTGAATCTTCGCATAACGGTGCTTGATCGTATTATGATGGTAGAACATCTTCCGGGAAACCTCGCGCAGGTTCCAGTTGCTCTCGTCGAGGGACACGAGCGTTTCCATCAGTTCGGCGTTCTCCCGCGATTTCGACACGACCAGCCCCCGCAGGGTTTCGCCGCAGAAAAACCGTGCGTACGCGTCGTTCGCGATGTGGCTGATCAGTTTATAGGCCCCCAGATCGTCCCAGGAGGAGATGAAGCGCGCGGGGGCGATATACGAGGAGAGGCGCAACGCGGTGACGGCCTCGCGGCAGCATTCGCGGATCTCCAAGTGGTTTTTGCGCGCCGCGCCCAGCGCGATACGGACTTCCGGCTCGTTCTCCCCATAGTGGCGGGCGGCTTCGTGGGAGCAGATCTCGATCAGGTTTTGCGCGAGCGCTTTCAGGTCCGGCGAGTTCTGGGGCGAGACGGCCGCGACGAATTGACGGCCGGGGTTCTCCGAGATACGCGATATGTACTTGCGCGAAAAATTGCGCAACCGCGCGTCCAACCGCTCGAAAAAATGAAAGCCCTTCTCGGTGTCGGCTTCGGCGGGGATTGTCCCGGCGATGACCTGAATGCCGACGGTGAAGTCGATCTTCATGATGCGGAAGTAATGGTCGAGATCGTGCGTCTCCACATCGTCCGGGAGCTTGTCGAGAAACTTCTCCGCGTATTGGAGGATTCGCTTGGACTTCGTGTTTCTGAGGTTGAAATAGACCTGCACCGCCAGTTGCAACGGCGCGAGAAAACGTTCCGTCGCGGGCGACAGGTGTTGGACGACGAGATGCCCGACCCTGTCCTCCTCCTCGCGGTTCGGCGATACGTTGTACAGGCGTTGTAACTCGATCAGCGGCAGAAACCGCGCTTTCTCGTGAAAGTCCGCGTCGTCGGCGCTGATACAAGCGACGTCGCCGCTTGCCGCAACGTAGGCCAGGCCGCACCGCAAGAGGCGGGATGCCGCCTCGAGGATGGTGTCCAGCGGCTTCCCGGCGGAGGCGATGCCGATCAGGGTATCGTACGCGCCGGTCAGGCCGTCCGCCTGGTTCTCGTGCCCGTTTTGTCGTTTTCGCATCCGCGCTTCCTATTCGTCCGATCCGGCAGGCGGCCGAATGTCTATCGACAGTATGGGGCGTAGATGTCCATGCGTTCGTTCGCCACCAGCGGCCTGCCGGCGCGGGTCTCCGCGAGCAGGGAGGCGTCGAGCGCCACGTGCGCGAGCGTCTCCGCCGTGCCCAACGGCGTGCCGACAAGGTTCCCCCTGGGGTCGACGACGTGGGAACCGCCCATGTAGATGCCCTCCGCGGTCGGTCCCGCCTGGTTGCAGAGGACGAAATAGCTGGTTTGGAAAAAGGCCGTGCCGATGCTGACTTTTTTCCAGTTTTCCAAGCAGTCGGCGGGCTTCCAGTCGCCCGTGACGGAGGCCGCCGAGGGATTGAGGATCACCTCCGCGCCCATCTGCGTCGCGGCGATGGCGTTGAGGATGTGCCAGGAGTCCTCGCAGACGACGATGCCGAAAGCGGCGATATCCGCCTGGGCGCAGGTTACGCGGTCGCCGGCGAGGAAGTGGAGATGCTCCGTATAGTGCAGGTAGTTGCAGAGGTTCGTCTTGCGGTGGGCGGCGACGGTTTCGCCGCGCGAGATGTAGGCCGAGACGATGTAAATCCCCGCGTCCGTCACCTCCGGATAGCCGATCAGAAGGTCCACCCCGGTGTCGTCGGTCTCGGCGGCGAGCGTGCGCTGCGATTCCTCCACCCGCTTTTTCAGGGCGTCGCGGTCGTGTTCCGCGAAGGGCTGGTAGGCGGTAAGCGACAGTTCGGGCAGAACCAGCAGGCTGCTGCCCGCATCGGCGCAGGTCCGCAACCAGGAGGCGATCTTCGACGCGTTGCCCGCGATATCCTGCGGGTCGCACCGCATCTGTCCCAAAGAGATTTTGCAAGAGCGCATGGGCCTTTCTCCTTTCCGGCGACCGGCGG
>DAIRUD010000403.1:0-2157 GCA_036803565.1 Synergistaceae bacterium
CGCGCCTCGCGCGGGATGGCGCGGATCGCGCGCGCCTGCGCGCCTTCGCCGGTTTTCGCGACGCGGCGCACGCTTACGCCGTCGAGGAGTTGCGCGCCTGCGCGGAGACGACGCTCGCGGTCGGCGGCTTCGTCACGGATTCCTTCCTCGAAGCTTTGCGCGACGTCACGCCCGACCTCGTGCTCGCCTGCGGCCCCACGCCGCTGCTCAAGGCGTTGCAGGCCGTTTGCGGCGAGCGGGGAATCCCCGCCTACGCCTCTCTCGAGGAGCGCATGGGCTGCGGCCTGGGCGCTTGTCTTGTCTGCAACTGCGGCCTGCGCGACCCCGACGATCCGGGCCGGATCGCGTATCGGCGCGTTTGCCGCGACGGCCCGGTATTCCCTCTCTCGGAGGTGGTCTTTCCATGACTTGCGAATGCGGCATCTCGGAATCGGCAAGCCCTCTCCTCGCCACGGAGTTGTGCGGCGTACCGTTGCGCAATCCCATGATCGCCGCCTCCGGAACGTTCGGCTTCGGGCGCGAGTACGACGAGCTGTACGACATCGCCTGCTGGGGCGCCATCGCCGTCAAGGGGCTGACGCTGCATCCGCGGGAGGGAAACCCGCCCCCGCGCATCGTCGAGACGGCCTCCGGCATGCTTAACAGCGTCGGCCTCCAGAATCCCGGCGTCGACGCCTTCCTCCGCGACGAACTCCCATGGCTGAAGCGGCGCGGGGCCACTGTCATCGCCAACGTCGCCGGATCGACGGTCGAGGATTACTGCGAATCGCTCGCGCGGATCTCCGACAGCGCAACGGACCTCGTCGAGCTCAACATCTCCTGCCCCAATGTCAAGGAGGGCGGCGTTTCCTTCGGGACGTCGCCGGAGAGCGTGGCCGCCGTCACCGCTGCGGCGAGGAAGCGTTGTCGGCAGCCGCTCGTGGTAAAATTGACACCGAACGTCGCGGATATCGGCGCGATAGCACGGGCTGCGGAGGAGGCGGGCGCGGACGCCGTCAGCCTGATCAACACGCTGACGGGTATGGCGGTCGATGCGGCGACGCGAAAACCGTTGCTGGCGAACGTGACCGGCGGGCTGTCCGGCCCGGCCGTCAAACCGGTGGCGTTGCGCATGGTCTGGCAGGCGGCGCAGGCCGTCCGCATTCCGGTCGTCGGGATGGGCGGCATCCATACGGGGATCGACATGGCCGAATTTCTGATCGTCGGCGCGCGCGCCGTCATGATCGGCACCGCGAACATCGCGGACCCCTGCGCCGGGCCGAGGATACTGCGAGAGTTCGCCGCGTATCTGGCGCGAAACGGTATCCACGGCCCCGACGACCTCGTCGGATCGATTCGCGCCTGACACTTCGACGGGAGGCGATAAGTTTGGGAGACCGCACGGATGCCTGTTCCAACCGGTACGACTGTTCCTGTCCCAAGGAGGACTGCCGCAACCACGCCGTCTGCTGCGCATGCGTCGCCAACCACGCGGCGCAGGGCAATCTGCCGTTCTGCCTGAGGTAGCGCGCCGACCTGATATAACCGAAGAAACGGGGATGATCTCATGCAATCGTCATACGAAAAGACGGCGTTGATCCTGGAAAAACTCGGTGTCCTGCACACCGGCCACTTCCGCCTGACCTCCGGTCGTCACAGCGACAGGTATATGCAGTGCGCGAAACTCTTCGAGCACCCCAAGGAGAGCGCGGACATCTGCGCCAGCCTGGCGGACGCCTTCCGCAGCAAGGGCATCGACGTGGTCGCCGGTCCGGCCATCGGCGGAATCATCATGGCTTACGAGGTTGCGCGGGCTCTCGGCACCCGCAATCTCTTCGCGGAAAGGGAAAGCGGGAAGATGACGCTGCGGCGCGGCTTCAGCGTAAATCCGGGGGAGCGTTTCCTGGTGGTGGAGGACGTGGTCACGACCGGCGGCTCCGTCCGGGAGCTCGTCCAACTCCTGCGCGAGCTGGGGGCCGAGGTGGTCGCGGTGAGCGCGGTCGTCGACCGCTCGAACGGCAAGGTGGATTTCGGCGTTCCCTTCCACCCCCTGATCTCCATGGACGTCGTCTCCTGGGAGGAGGCCGACTGCCCCCTCTGTCGGGAGGGCGTCCCCATCGCCAAACCCGGCAGCCGCGAAGTGTAGGGCGAGATCGCGGGGGCTCCGCCCCCGCACCC
>DAIRUD010000404.1:0-2154 GCA_036803565.1 Synergistaceae bacterium
CCTTTTCCTCGCCGGGGCGGTTTGTCTGCGTCGGCGGAAGTAAACCGGGGAACGTCGACAAATTTGACCGAACGGGAAGGAGCCGGTGAAAACCGGCTCCTTTGCTTTCTATTCCCATATGCTTCGCTCTGGGGTAAACTGTCCGCATCGTCGCGTTAAAGTGGGAGAGGGGCGAGCGTCATGCCGGAAACGGTTTCCTCGAAGATATTGCGTGTCTATCTGCTCCGCCACGGCGAGCCGGAGTTTCCGGACCCGCGTCCGCGCCTCTACGGCTGGACGGATTACCCGCTTTCCCCGGAAGGGGAAGGACAGGCCGGGCGGGCGGGGAAAGCGCTGGCCCGCGTTTCCTTGGGGCGGATCGTGACGAGCGACCTGGCGCGGGCGAGGCGCACGGCGGAGATCGTGGCGGCGTGTCGATTGAGTGCGCCTGCCGTGGAACCGTTTTCCGCGCTGCGCGAGGTCGGCATGGGGGAGTGGGAGGGCTTGACCAAGGAGGAGGCGCGGCAACGGGATCCGGAGCGCTTTCTGGCGCGCGGGCGCGATATTGCGGGCGTTGCGCCGCCCGCCGGGGAGTCCCTCGCCGATGTCCAAAAGCGTGCCGTGCGCGTCTTCGAGGAAATCGCCGCCGACCACGTGGGCGGGCTGTTGGTGGTGGCGCACCGCGCGGTTCTCTGGGGTATCTTTTCCCACTTGTTCGCCCTGCCTCTTGAAGATTTTTTCCGCTACGAGATGGATTACTGCGGTATGCATGTGCTGGAGCGCGCGGAGGGCGGCGGCACCCGCCTGCTCCGATGGAATTGGACACCTTCGCTCGGGGCAAACGACGTTGACATGTCGCATTGACGGAATCGGGGCGCGGGAGATCGCGGTTCCCCGCTTGGGTGTTCTTGTAGGGGCGGAGCCCCGCGAAATACAGCGTTCTAGGAGGTAGAGGGATTTGGCAGGCGAAGTGTACGACATTCTGGTGATCAACCCCGGCGCGACGTCGACGAAGATCGCGGTATTTCGCGACGAGGAGGCCGTCCTCGACGAGGTCGTCGACCACGACGTGGAGGACCTGCGGGAGTTCGAGACGTTGATGGACCAGCGCCCTTACCGCAGGAAGCTGATCCTCGGCGCGCTGGAGCGGGCGGGGATATCCTCCTCCGCCTTTCACGCTGTCGTCGGCCGGGGCGGCATGCTCGCGCCGATGCCGGGCGGCACGTACGAGGTCTCGGTCGGCATGATCGAGGACCTGCACGCGGCGAAGTACGGCGAGCATGCCTCCAACCTGGGACCGCTCCTGGCGCGCGAGTTCGCCGACATGTCCGGTTGCCGGGCCTATATCGTGGACGCGGTGTCGACGGACGAATTGGAGCCGATTGCGCGTCTTTCGGGGCTGCCGGAGATCGAGCGGGCGAGCCTCTTCCACGCCCTCAATCACAAGGCCGTCGCCCGACAGGCGGCCGCGCAGCTCGGCCGTCCGTACGAGGAATTGCGCCTCATCGTCGCGCATATGGGATCGGGCATCAGCGTCGGCGCGCATATCGGCGGCCTGGTCGTCGACGTCTTCGACCCCATGAACGAGGGCGCGTTTTCCGCCGATCGCGCCGGAACCCTGCCCATCCGCTTTTTGATCAACCTCTGCTACTCCGGAAAATATTCCCACCGGGAGATGTTGAAAAAAATCAACGGCGACGCCGGTCTCTCCGCCTACATCGGCACGAAGGACCTGCGTAAGGCCTGGGAGATGGTCCGCGGCGGCGACGCGCACGCCGTGCTGGTGCTCGATGCGTTCGCCGCCCAGATCGCCAAGGACGTTGGCGCGATGGCGACCGTCTGCCGCGGCAGGATCGACTGCATCGTCTTCACCGGCGGCATGGCCCATTCACCCAGTCTGATGGAGCTGATTCGCGAGCGCGTCGCTTTCCTTGCCCCGATCATGGTTATCCCCGGCGAGGAGGAGATGCAGGCGCTCGCCCTCGGCGCGCTCCGCGTCCTTCGCGGCGAGGAACCCGCCAAAACCTACGCGGAGTAAGCGGACTGCTGGTTCCGTTACTTCCCGCCGGAGGATTTTAATGTCTGTAAGAGTGCGTCGGAGATCGCGAAGGAATTTGGTGACAGGCGTAAAACGGTTTATAACGGGCCAAAAGTGTATTTGCTCTATTCCTGTGA
>DAIRUD010000405.1:0-2153 GCA_036803565.1 Synergistaceae bacterium
CGCTTCGTCAACACCTATCCGCACGAGATGGACGGCGGGCGGCGGCAGCGGGTCGGCATCGCGCGGGCGCTGGCGCTCAACCCCCGGTTCATCGTCTGCGACGAGCCGGTGTCGGCGCTGGACGTCTCCATCCAGGCGCAGATCCTCAACCTGCTGATGGACCTGCAGGACGAGATGGGGCTGACCTACATGTTCATCACGCACGATCTTTCGGTCGTGAAACACATTTCGGACGAGATCGCGGTCATGTATCTGGGGCAGTGCGTGGAGCGCTGCGCCGCAGACGAGCTGTTCCGCAACCCGCTGCACCCCTATACGAAGGCGCTTCTGGCGGCGATTCCCGTGCCCAAGCTCCGCGACAGGCGCGAGCGGGTTCTGATCCGCGGGGAGGTCTCGGACCCCATCGACCCGAAACCGGCCTGCCGCTTCCACACGCGCTGCGATCTCTGCAACGAACGCTGTACCTCCGGCGAGGTTCCGCTCGTGGAGCGTGCGCCGGGGCATTACGTCGCCTGTACGCTGTTTGGGGAACCATAGAGAGAGAAGGGAAAGGGAGGCAGGAGAAGATGAAAAGCAGGACACGGATGGGGATGGCGTTGTTTCTGGCGGTGTGCCTTTGCGCCCTCGGCTGCGGGGTGGCCGCGGGGGCGGAGGCGGCGAAGGAGATGGTCGTGGGGATCCCGAAGATCTCCGACAGCTACGCCTTCTTCACGACCACCAACGGCTACGAGAGTTTCAGCATGGCGCAGGTCTACGACACGCTGGTGACCAAGGACGCCTCCGGCAAGACGGTCGGCCTCCTGGCCGAGCGCTTCGAGATCTCGGAGGACGCCAAGACGTACACGTTCTATCTGCGCAAGGGCGTCAAGTTCTCCAACGGCGACGAGCTGAAGGCGGGCGACGTGCGCTTCTCGCTGGAGCAGCTGGTCAAGTCGGCGTACACCTCCTGGATCTACGAGCCCCTGGTGGAGCGGATCGAGGTCGTCGACGACTACACCGTGAAGCTGCATCTGAAGAAGACGAGCGTCAGCTTCATCGAGTACCTCTCGAACATCTACTACAGCGCGGTGCTCAGCGAGAAGGCCGTCACGGAGCTCGGCGACAAGTACGGCACCTCCCCCGAGACCACCGTCGGGACAGGGCCCTACCTCCTGAAGGAGTGGAAGTTCGGGGAGTACTGCATCTATGAGGCCAACGAGAACTACTACCTCGGCGCCCCGAGCGTCAAGCGCGCGCGGCTGAAGGTCATCACCGACGTCAACGCGGCGATCATCGCCCTGCAGACCGGCGAAATCCATGCCTACTTCGACGACATCCCGGGCCTGTTCTACGATCAGGTCGCCAGGGCCAAGAACGTCAAGCTCGTCAACTTCCCCTCGACGATCTTCATGACGATCTTCATGAACTGCGAGAACGGCATGTTCGCCGATCTGCGGATGCGCCAGGCCGTCGCCCACGCGACGGACCGCGAGCAGCTGCTGATCGTCGGCGCCGAGGGCAAGGGCGCGGTCGCCGACTATCCGGGCAACCGGCAGGGCTACACGGAGGGCGATCCCGCCCTGAAGGACGCCTGGACCTACCCGCCGGACATGGACAAGGCGCGGGCGCTGGTGCAGGAGAGCGGCATGAAGGGCAAGGAGGTCGTGATCAAGACCTACGCGACGGACCCCTATCCGAAGCTGGCCACCATGATCCAGGCCTCGCTGACCGAGGCGGGCCTCAAGGCGCGCGTGCAGCAGATGGAGCGCAGCGCTTTCATCGACGAGGTGCTGGGGAAGGGCGATTTCGAGATCAACGTCTGCCGCTGGGCGGCCGCGGGCAAGGATATCGACGAGATCATGTCCGGCAGCCTGCACACGGACAGCATCGGACCGCCCGGCAACTGGAGCTGGTATTCCGGCAAGGAGATGGACTCGCTGCTGGACGCGGGCGTCGCGGAGACGGACCCCGTCAAGCGCCGGGAGATTTACCGGCAGGCGGTCGGGGTATACGTGCGCGACGTCCCCGCCGTGCCGCTCTACTACCCCAACGGCAGTCGCGCCTACGCGGACGTGCTGGCCATCGACGACGCGATGGTGGAGTACAACAAATTCTACAACTATCGCTGGGCGAAGTAGGGACGGAGCAAAGGGAAAAGGCGGCGGTGCGCGGGG
>DAIRUD010000406.1:0-2147 GCA_036803565.1 Synergistaceae bacterium
CTCGCGCACGGCGTCGCCGTCGCGCACGAGGACGCGCCCCCGGCGCGGGGCCAGGGCGAGCAGGCGCTCCACGCCCCGCTTCACGCGGGCCACCGTCATGTCCTCCAGGATGCCGCCGAGCGCCATGATGAACGCCACCTCGCCGGCGGCGAAGATCTCGCCGATGGCGATGGAGGCCGCCATGGCGATGGAGATCAGCAGCGCGGAGGAGATCCAGCGCTGGTAGAACAGGCGCGTCAGCGCCAAGTAGACGAGGGGGAAGCCGGAGATGACGATCGTCGCCCAGGCGGGGTCGAAGGGGACGTCCGCCCGCAGGAGAAGGAGCGCCAGGCTCGCCAGCAGGAAAACGCCGGATGCGGCGGTCATGGGCACGCCGTAGAACAGGTCGTATATCCTTTTCAAGGAAATCCGCCTCCTTCAGTATCCCCCCAGGGGGGATATCGAATGTACCATATTCCCGGCGAAAGATCCAGAACGAGCGGGAGGGATGGATATTTCGCCGGACGGGGCGGTCGATCCGTAAAATGCGGAAATGAATGAAATTGAAAAAGTGACAAAATTCCCCGGTGAATTCCTTGAGAAGCCCGGAGGATGCCGGTATAATGAAAGCAATATCAGGTGGAAGCGGGAAGCGGGAAGCGGGATGAGAGATGAATCGCGACGAAAAGTCCATCTGGGTCAGGATCAATAAGTTCCTCACGCGAATGGGAATCGGGCTGCGCGCGAAGCTCATCATCATTTTTCTCATCGTGCAGGTCGTGCCGCTGGTGTTGCTCACGATCATGGCTTGGCGGCAGGTGGAGGTGCTGGGCGACGGTCTGCGCGAGATCGCCGTGCACGACGCCTCGGCCGCGCTGAACGACAGCGCGGTGGAGAACATCGAGCGCATGTCCACGGACGCCGCCGAGCGCGTCGCCAAATTCCTCTACGGCCGGGACGACGACATCCGCTACCTGGCGGCCCTCGAGCCGACCGTCGAGAACTACCGCCGCTTCGGCGAGGCGAAGCAGGGCGCCGTGGTGGAGCGGGGGGAGTGGGTGCTCGCCGCCGACGGCAAGTCCTGGGTGCAGGTCGACCCGCCGCAACCGCACACGAAGGGCGGCAATTCCACGAACGTCGAGAACGACGACATGGAGGCCTATCACTACCGCCAGCCCACGCCCTACCCCACGGTGCAGATTCCGCTTTACGACGAGATCGCCTTCATCGGCCTCGACGGCGTGGAGCGGGTGAAATACGTCTCCCCGCGCTCTCCCAAGAAGCACCACCCGATGAACCCCATGCGCACCGACGTCTCCCGGCGGGAGAACACCTACATCAAGGCGGAGACCTATTTCGCCGAGCTGCGGCGGATGCGGCCGGGCGAGATCTACGTCTCGGACGTCATCGGCGCTTACGTCGGCTCGAACTACATCGGCATGTACGCCCCGGAGGTCGTGGCCGCCGCCGCGGCGGAGCGGGGGTACGAGATCCCCTACGCCCCGGAGGAGCAGTCCTACGCGGGCGAGGAGAACCCCAACGGCAGGCGTTTCGAGGGCATCGTGCGCTGGGCGACGCCGGTCGCGGGGCCCGGCGGCGAGGTCGTCGGCTACGTCACCTTCGCGCTGAACCACGACCACATCATGGAGTTCGTCGACCACCTGACGCCCATGAACGAGCGCTATACGCAACTGCCCAGCGCATACGAGGGCAACTACGCCTTCATCTGGGACTACCAGTGCCGGAGCATCTGCCATCCGCGCCACCACTCCATCGTCGGTTACGACGCCGCGACCGGCGAACCGCAGATCCCCTGGCTGGAGGCCTCCATCTACGACGGCTGGCGGGCCAGCGGGGTGGAGAAGTGGACGGACTACGTGCGCGACATCCCCACCTTCCACGAGCAGTCGCGGACGAAGAAGCCCGCACCGGCGCTCACCAAGGCGGGGTTCGTCGGGCTGGACGGGCGTTATCTGAACAACGCGCCGCAGTGTACGGGCTGGATGGACCTGACCGGGGAGGGCGGCTCGGGGTCCTTCTATATCTTGTGGAGCGGCATCTATAAACTCAACACCGCCGCCGCCATCCCGTACTACACGGGGCAGTACGCCCCCAGCGAGAAGAACGGCTTCTCCCGGCGCGGCTTCGGCTTCGTGGCCACCGGCGCC
>DAIRUD010000407.1:0-2144 GCA_036803565.1 Synergistaceae bacterium
CCCGGTGACATAAACCATCCAATCCTGCGAACCAGGCGCAAACATTGGAACGGCTGCCTCCGTCGCAACCGGCTCCGGCGTACGCACAAGAGGCACGGCTTCATCCGGGGCGAACCGCCCCCGAAAGACCGCGACGAGGGTGAATGCGGCGATAAAACAAGAAAGCCCCGCCAACACGAAGCCCGCCTTACGAAACCCCTCCCGCAAGTCCGTCACGGCAGCACGGCCTCCAAACACCATGCCCTCGCGCTCGTAATCCTGACGTCGATCGCCTTGCCGATTTCGGCGATACCGGCATCGACGAGCACAACCTTATCGGTGGCGGTACGCCCCTGCAAAAGGCCGTTTCCCTTGGGCGCCGTTTCGTCGGGAATGATCTCGACGATCCGGCCCAACATCTCCCGGTTGATCTCCTCGGCAATCCGGGCCTGGATGGCATTGATCCGATTGAGCCGCCGCAGACGCTCTCTCCCGGGAACCTGATCATCCCGCCGCGCCGCCGGCGTCCCCTCCCGCGGCGAATACGCCGCCGTATGGACGAGGTCGAATCGAACCTGCTCGGCAAGCGAACAGGACTCCTCGAACTCCTCCTCCGTCTCCCCGGGAAACCCGACGATCAGGTCGGTGGTCAGCCCGACCTCCGGCAGGAGGCTGCGAATCTTTTCCACCACGTCGAGATACTGCCCCCGGTCGTACTTCCGGTTCATCTCCCGCAGGACCTTGTCGCTCCCCGACTGGACCGGGAGGTTGATCGACGGGCAGACGTTCGGGCAAGAACGCATCGTTTCCAGAATATCGTCGGTAAAATCGATCGGATGGGAGGTCGTAAAACGAACGCGCCGCAACCCGTCGACCGACGCGACGTCGGCGAGAAGGCGTGCAAAACGGTAAGCGGCGGCTCCGGTAAAATCCTTGCCGTAGGTATTGACGTTCTGGCCCAACAGGGTAATCTCGATCACCCCGGCGGCAGCGAGGCCGCGAACTTCTTCCAGAATCTCGCCCGGCTGCCGCGAGCCGAAACGCCCGCGCACGTACGGGACGATGCAATACGAGCAGAACTGATCGCACCCGTGTGCGATCGTGACGTACGCCTTATGCGTTGCCGAACGCTGCGTAGGAACGCAGTGCAGGTCGTCGAGCGCGTTCGGATCCTCGTCCAAAATCAGCCGCACGACGCCGTCCGTATGCGCCGCTTCGATCGCCCCGGGAACGGCGCCGAGATGGCGGGGCCCGGCCACGACCTTCACCCACGGGAAGCGCTTCGCGACGCGCTCCCCCACCCGCTGCGCCATGCAGCCCAGAAGAGCGACCTGCGGCTTCCGCGCCCGGTCCCACAGCGTCCGAAAACGCCCCAGCTCGCTGATCACCTTCTGCTCCGCCTTGTCGCGAATGCTGCACGTTACGAAGATGGCCGCGTCCGCTTCCGCCGGATCGCAAACCTCTCCCCAACCCAACGCGCGCATTGCGCTTCGCAGCCTGTTGCCGTCATACGCGTTCATTTGACAGCCGTACACCTTGATTGCAAATCGTTTCTGCCGCACGAAATTCTCTCCCTAGTATGCCGTACCCGTCTATGCGGAAAGCCGGTTCTCATAGTATCATAGATACATCATAAGCAGAAAGAGGACCAAACCATTGAGAATCTTCCGACCGACTGCCTTGATCGCCGCACTCTGCCTCTTATCGACCGCCGTGCCCGCGGCTGCGCTAGCCCTCCCCGATATGGGGGGATGGCGGCAGGGCGATACGCGGTCCGTATCGTTGGACACGGTGTCGGGCAATTGGGGATCATGGCAGGAACGAACATACACCACCCCCAACGGCATATACCTTCGCGCAACGCTGATGGAGGGCAAGGGCCCCAGATTTCCGTTTGCACCGATGAACGGGGTAGAAGGCGACGAAGGACCAATTGGGACTGGAGGCGCATATGAATCCGGGACGATAGGCGAGTACTCCTATATCTATGAATACCATCCGCTTCTGGGCCATGCTTTCATCGTGCAAATGGAATCGTCTGTGTTGACCATCGAAAGCGGCACCACCGGAACCGGAAGAGTCGGGTTCATCAGTGTCGCCGAGGAACTCGTAAAAGCCGTGGAACAAGTACCCAAACAGAAATAAGAACGGCGAATCCCAAAACC
>DAIRUD010000408.1:0-2142 GCA_036803565.1 Synergistaceae bacterium
TGCCGCCGCGCCGCGCGACCCGCTGGCCGATTTCGACCCCTTTTCGGAGATTGACATCGAGGAGGAGGCCTTCGCGCCCGCCCCCCTGCCCGAACCGGCGGAGCCGGTCACGGAGGACGAATCCGCGGGCGAAGCCGACGACGACAGCGAGGTCACGGCGGAGGAGATGAAGCTGCGCGAGACGCAGAAAGAATCCGGACGGGCGGAGCAGGTGGACCAGTCGCTGAAGATCGTGCAAAACGTGCTCTCCCTGCACGACCGCACGAAATTCCTGGCCGGCCTCATCGTGCATGTGACGAACGAGGCGGAGCGCTGGCGGACGCGCTGCGACGCGGCGAAGAACAAGTACAAGGGGCAGGGGATCCCGGCGCTGAAACTGGCGCTGCGCGAGGGCGTCCATCACAAGCGCGACTTCATGATGCTCGGGGCGCGCACGGCGCGCGTCGACACCTCCCCCCTCTGCCAGAACAAGGGGAAGCCCCTATCGCTGCAGCGCGCGGGGGAGATCATGATGGACCTGACGCCGCTCGACCCGGACATGTTGCGGGCGTCGCGCATCCGCATGTACGGCATTCCGCGCGTCATCCTCGTGCCGGGGCAGGGGCTGGGCGTCTACGACTGGGAGGACAACAGCCTGGTCATCCCCATCTTCGACGTCGTGTCGGACGTCAAATCCTTCTGTTTCGCGCTGGCCGGCTTCCGCTGGGACAACGACGAGGACCGGACGCTGAAGGACACCTACGGACTGCTGAAGCAGAACAAGGGCAAGGGCATCCGCGCCATGCAGGAGGCCTTCATGAACGATTACTTCCTGTGGCTCTCCAAGGAGCGCAAAGGTTACCGCATCCTGCCGCGCGATGTGTCGAAGTGGTTCAAGACCTTCTTCAAGCAGAAGACGGGCGTGGCGAATCCGGAGAAAAAATAAACCGCGCGAAGTCAATGTCGCGATCTTGCATGACGCGGACGAAAAATCAAACGAACAGGTTGTTTTGCCAGGATGTCGTTGCCTGGGGTTGCACTTACGCAAAGTAAAGAACTTGTACCGGGTTGGATCAATGTATTGAAAATCGCAACTTCTCGGGCCGTCAGTGAGCGGCCTTACAGGATCGATGAAAGCCCTATCGCCTCAACTGGTATAAGCAAGCCCCTTCCGCCTATGCAGCGGCAAGGGGCTCTTTCTTGTCCGCATCCTTGCGGCGCAGGTTGGCGACGGTATGGCGCACGAACAGCCCGGCGATGATCGAGCCGCAGATATCGGAGACGGGGAAACTGCCCCATGCGCCGTAGACGCCGAAGTGCTTCGGGAGCGTCAGCAGAGGGATCCAGAGAAAGATGCCGAAGCGGACGGCGGCCAGCAGCAGCCCGTCCCGCCCCCGCCCCATCCCCTGCAGAAAGGAGGTGCTGATGACGGATATGCCCATGAGGGGGATCCCCGCGTTGCCCACGCGGATCGCGCCCGCCGCGAGGGCCAGCAATGCCGCGTCGTCGGAGTTGAACATCATGACGAGGTATTCGGCCGCGAGCATGACCGTCGTGAAGCTCAGCAGATAGAACGCCGTCGTCGCCAACATGCCGGTTTTGACCGTGCGCACGACGCGCTCGATCCGCCCCGCGCCGTAGTTGTAGCCGACGATCGGCTGGCAGGCCTCGGCGATGGCGATGGCGGGCATGAAGAGCAGGGAGTCCAGGCTCATGAAGATGCCCGTGGCGGACACCGCGAGGTCGCCGCCGTAGGCGCTCGATGTGTTCGTCACGAGAGCGTGGACGAGGACGAAGTTGAGGTTGACCAGGCAGGACGGCGTGCCGACCGCCAGGATGCGGCGGACGGCCGCCCAGTCGACGCGGAGCATGTTGCGGAGCCGCAGCCGGATGGCGGCGCGGGGCAACCAGAAGTAGGAGAGCGCCCAACAGAACGAGACGATCTGCCCGATCACGGTCGCGATCGCCGCGCCCTCGACCCCCATGCCCCTGTAGAAGACGAACCAGGCGTCGAGAGCGACGTTGGCGAGCGCCCCCGAGATCTGGCTGCCCATCGCATACGTCGGACTCCCGGCGGCGCGGATCTGCCACGAGAGGACGAAGCTCATCGTCGAGAAGAAGACGCCTTAGAGAATGATCGAAAGATAGGCGGACGCGATCGGC
>DAIRUD010000409.1:0-2137 GCA_036803565.1 Synergistaceae bacterium
CGTGCGCGAGGATGCGGCGTGGGCGCTGGGGCTGGCCGACCCGACGCTGAAGGCGGCGGTGCGCGCCACGCACGGCTACGTGCCCTACGGCGACCCGCTGGTGGTCACGGAGGCGGAGGGGCCCCGCATCGACCGCATCGACGGGTACCCCGCCTGGCAGGCGTACACGAAGGCCCTCGGCCTTCCCGACGACGCCGACCTGCTGGACACGCTGCCCATCGGGGCGCTGGCGGAGGAGCTGCCGCCGGATCTGGCGCTCGATTACGGAAACACGCATATTTTGCGCTTCGTCAACCGCCGGGGGCCGGAGGGCTCGCTCTTCCTCCCCGCGGCGGCTCCGCCCGGCACGCGGTTCTGGCTCACGATCCGCGACGAGCGCCGCATCGACACGGACCTGACGCGCCTTTTGAACGCCCTCAACGGGGAGGTCCGCATGGGGTTGCCCGCGGCGGTCCTCCACGCGGACTGCATGGCGCGGGAGTCCTTTTTGTTCCGCGATGTGGCGGAGCGGATGACGGTCCGCATGCAGAGCGCGCTCGCCTCCGGGCCGGGGACGGAGGACGTGCCGCCGTGGCTCGGCCTGTACGGCTACGCGGAGTACGCGCCGCTCGGCGGGCGGAACGCCTGCCACAATTATTCCACGGCGCTGGCCGTGTTGTATCGCTAGGCCCGGGGAGGGATGGGGATGAACGCACAGGAGAGAATGCAGGAAGGGGACGCCGCGCAGGAGATTCGCGCGTTGCGCGCGCGCGCGGACGACCTGCGCCGCAAGATCGCCCGTTTCGTCCAGGTCGAGCAGGAGTTGAAGAACACGCACCACAAACTCGACGCCCAGATCGAGCGCTTCGCGCTGATCAAGAAGTACGCGGTGGCCTCCTTCGACGTCCGCTCCGAGGACTATCTGCTGCAGATCCTGGCGGAGGGCATCGTCGACATCTTCCAGATCGACCTGGGGGCCGTCTACGCGCTGGACTTCGCCAGGAACGCGCTGCACCTGCGGAGCGTCTGCAACCTCGGCGACCGCGAGTTGGACGCCGAGATCCCGCTGCCCTCCGGGTGGCTGGAGCACCACGGGTTGTGGGTCTTCAAGGGCCGCCGCGCCGTCTGCCAGCCGACGGCCGTGGACGAGATCTGGCGCGGGCAGGGCCTGACGTCGGCGGTGTTCATGCCCCTCTTCAACAACGACCACCAGCTCTGGATGGTCGCCCTCGGCGGCATCACGGAGACCCATAAGGACTTTTACACCATGGAGGAGGACATCTCGTCGCCCTTTATGGTCTACTGCCAGCTCATGAGCGGCGTACTCAACAACATCCACGCCGTGGACAAGGCGGTCGGCGCCAACCGCGCCAAGAGCCGCTTTCTGGCCAACCTCAGCCACGAGATCCGCACGCCGATGAACGCCATCATCGGCATGACCCAGGTCGCCGAGCGCACGGACGACCCGGCGCGCATCGCCGAGTGCATCGCCCAGATCGGCCGCTCCTCGCGCCACCTGCTGTCGCTGATCAACGACGTGCTGGACATCTCGAAGATCGAGGAGGGCAAGCTGTCGCTGGACAAGAAGGCGTTCAGCCTGCGCGACGTCGCCGCCTCCGCCGAGGACGCGGTCTCCTACCAGGCGGGGGCGAAACGCATCGAATTCTCGACCGAGTATCGCGGTATGACGGAGTACACCGTCACCGGCGACGAGGTGCGTCTGTCGCAGGTGTTGATCAACCTGCTCTCCAACGCCGTGAAGTTCACCCCCGAGGGCGGCTGCGTGACGCTGCGCATCGAGGAGCTGAAGCGCGACGCCAGCCGCGTCTTCGTCCGCTTTACGGTCGCGGACACGGGCATCGGGATCTCCGAGGACTTTTTGCCCTTCCTCTTCGCGCCCTTCCGCCAGGGCGACGGCGAGGCCGTGCGCGCGGCGGGGGGGACGGGATTGGGCCTGGCCATCAGCCAGCAGATCGTGGGGTTGATGGGCAGCGAGATCTCCGTGACCAGCAAGTCGGGCGAGGGCTCCGTCTTCTCGTTCGCCGTCTGGTTCGAGGAGTGCTGCGACCCGGCGAGCGTCATCCGCAAGTACGCCGCGCCCGGCCTCGACGACGCGGCGCCCTTCCGCGCCTCCGGCGAGGTGGAGATCACCCCGGAC
>DAIRUD010000410.1:0-2121 GCA_036803565.1 Synergistaceae bacterium
GGCGGCTCAGCCCCGGCCCCCTCTGGAGGGGGCTGTCGCCGAAGGCGACTGGGGGAGACTTACCCAAACCCTTTCCCTTTCGTGGACTTTCGCCGGATACAAACCGGGGGAAGTACGAGACCAACGGGGCGGACGCCCTGCGCCTGTCCGCCCCGTGCTTTGCTGCCTCGTCTCCGCTGCTCCCGTCGCCGGGACTCTACTGCGTGCGTGCACAAACTGATATAATCGGCGCAACAGTAGCGGGCAATGAATAAGCATGTCCGCACAGCACCGTCGTACGCAACTTCGGGATTTTATCGTCCGTTTAATGTGTTCCAATATTTTATTGGAACACGGCAATTCTACTCCAAGCTTTTATTGGAAGTCAAGGGGTTGGCTGTGGAATATCGAGAGATTTTCGCAAAGAGAATTGCACAATTGAGAAAGTCACGGGGAGTGACACTGCAAGAGCTTGGCGATGCCCTCGGTATCAGCAATCAGGCGGTCAGCTTCTATGAACAGGGCAAGCAAACGCCGCGCTTCGAGACCCTCTGCGCCATCGCCGACTACTTCGACGTCTCCCTCGATTACCTCGCGGGTCGCCGGGACGAGGAAAACGCCTGATCGGGGTGTCGCCGTGCTGAAACCGAGACGGTTTTCGCTCTTGGCCGTTGTCCTCGCCTGTCTCCTGCCGCTCGTCGCCGAGGCCGAGGCGGGTAAGTACAGCGTCGTCGTGCTGGCCGTGCCGCGCTCCGACTACGTCGTCGACGTGGAGATCGCCACCGACCTCCCCGACGGCGAATAAACGGCGGGCCGCCATTGCTTTTTTCCACTTTTTCATAATTTTTCGTTCAAACGGTTGACTTGGAGCGCACTCCAGGATGTATGGTATCGGCGGACGGTGTGCGCGGCGTGCGAAGGGCGCGCAATGGGCGCGATCCAAAACGAACGTTCCGGCCCGAGGAAGGCCGGGGCAAGGGAGGAAAAGCAATATGGCGTATCTGGGAGAGGATATCCCGAAGCTCGGTTTCGGGATGATGCGGCTGCCGATGATCGGCGAGGACGTCGACATCGAGCAGACCAAGGCGATGGTGGACCTGTTTCTGGAGAGCGGTTTCACCTACTTCGACACGGCGTGGGGCTACATCGACGGCAAGTCCGAGGCGGCGGCCAAGACGGCGCTCGTCGACCGCTACCCGCGCGAGCGCTTTCAACTGGCGACCAAGCTGCCCGCCTTTTTCGGCGCCAAGACGGCGGAGGAGGCGCGCAACATGTTCTGGACCTCGCTGGAGCGGACGGGGGCGGGGTATTTCGACTACTACCTGCTGCACAACCTGGGCGACAACCGCACCGAGCCCTTCGAACGCTTCGGCATCTGGGACTTCGTGCAGGAGCAGAAGGCGGCGGGACGCATCAAGCACGTCGGCTTCTCCATGCACGACCGCGCCGACGTGCTCGACGAGATCCTGACCAAACACCCGGAGGCGGAGTTCGTGCAGCTTCAGATCAACTACGCCGACTGGGAGAACAACACCATCGAGTCGCGCAAGTGCTACGAGACGGCGCGCCGTCACAACAAGCCGATCATCGTCATGGAGCCGGTCAAGGGCGGGTCGCTGGCCAGCCTCCCCGACCACCTGCGCGCCGTCCTGGAGCGCGCCGACCCCGGCGCGTCGCCCGCCTCCTGGGCGATGCGCTACGCCGCCTCGTTGGACGGCCTGGTCACCGTCTTGAGCGGCATGTCGACGCTCGACCAGATGCGCGACAACGTCGCCTATATGAAGGATTTCCGGCCCCTGAGCGACGCCGAGCGAGCCGTCGTGGCCGAGGTGCAGGCGGGGCTGGAGGAGTTGCCGCAGATTCCCTGCACGGACTGCCGCTACTGCCTCAAGGGCTGCCCGCAGGGCGTGCGCATCCCGGAGATCTTCGGCGCCATGAACAACTACCTGATGTACGGCAACCTGGCGGGCGCCAAGGCCAGCTACGCCTGGTCGACCCGCAACGACGGCCGCGCCTCGGACTGCGTCGCCTGCGGCGCTTGCGAGGAGGTCTGCCCCCAGCACATCCACATCATCGAGGAGTTGAAAAAAGCCGAGGAGACGCTGGAGAAGAAAGCGTAGGATCGCGGGGGCTCCGCCCCCG
>DAIRUD010000411.1:0-2121 GCA_036803565.1 Synergistaceae bacterium
GAGCCGTAGAGCGTGCCGTCGGGGCCGAAATAGGCGGTGATGCTCGTATCGGCGATGATGCCGGCGATGGCCTGCTTCCCGTTGTTGTACGAGACGACCTGCCACGAGGTGCCGGAGAGCGGTTCCTGATTCGCGCAGGCGCTTCCGCAGAGCACCAGCGCGAGCAACAGTGTTGCCGTCAATATCCTGATCTTCATTTTCGATCTCCTCCTGAATGCGGTGCTGTTTTTCAAACACACTCTTACTTTATCCCCAAATCATTAAAACTCATACTGTAAATTGCCGTAATTTGGGGGATTCGTGACGGTGCGAAAACATGCGCGAAACCGCAGGCGCTTTACGGGTGCGGGTTTTTCTGTTATCTTGTGGGCAATCAACGGATCAATCGATCATTCGGGGAGTTGTTTCAGAGATGTTCAAACGTTTCGTGAAGTCCGCGCTGTTTTACATTTTCTCCGTGTGCCTTGTGTTCGTCCTTCCCCCTCTGCCTGCGGCCCTGGCTTCGGCGCCGGAGGTCGCCTTTGCGCCTCTCTCCGAGGCATTTTTACAGACGCGGGCGGGCCGGGCGAATGAGGCTGAAAGTTCGTACTACGGCGTTTCGCACCTCGACCTTTCGCACCTCGCGAACGCGGACTACTCGAAGTTCCTCTCCCGCTCGCCGCGCGGAGCCGCCCTGCCTTCGCGGTACGACCTGCGCACCTACGGCTGGACGACACCCGCCAAGATGCAGAGCTATAGCAACTGCTGGGCCTACTCGGCCTGCGCCTCCCTCGAATCGACGTACCTCCGGGCGCAGGGGACGCCGCTGGACCTCTCGGAGACGCACCTCTCCTGGTTCTCCGCCAATGCCGCGCCATCGTTCACGCGTACCTTCTATACGGGGGGGTATGACAACATCGCCGTGGCGATGTTCGCCCGCTGGAGCGGAGCCGTGCTCGAGCGCGACGCGCCGCAGGACGCAATCCCGACCGGCAATGCGGACTCCTACCCCAACCGGCTGCACCTCGAAAATGCGTTTTTCCTGGGGCTTCAGTTTCAGACCGAGTTTCAGCGGCCGACGCGCGAGGTGATGAAGCGCCTCGTCTACGAGTACGGGGGGATCTCCGCGGGCATCTGCATGGCCTCCGAGGGCGGCACGAGCAGGTTCTATAACGAAGCGAATCATGCCTGGTACTACAACGGTGCACGAACGCGGCCGGACCATGCCGTGATGATCGCCGGCTGGGACGACGATTACCCCGCGTCCAGCTTCCGCGCGGACAATCGCCCGAAGGGGAACGGTGCGTGGCTCGCGAAGAACCATCGCAGCCCGTCCTTCGGTGACGGAGGCTTTTTCTGGGTCTCCTACGAGGACGTTTCCATCGGCGACGGCACCGTCTACCTGGCCGGGGAGGCGGGCAACTTCGACAGAAATTACGGCCACGACGAGCTGGGCTGGTGCCACTCCTTCGGTGAGAACGGCTCCGATACGATCTGGCTCGCCAACGTCTTCACCGCCGGCCGGACGCAAAATACGGAGGAGAAGCTGGAGGCCGTCTCCCTATACGCCACCGCCAACAACGCGGAGTACGAAATTTTAATCTACACGAACCTCTCCAACCCCGCCGACCCATCCAGCGGAACCGCGGCGGCCTCACAGCGCGGCGGCTGCGATTTTGCGGGTTATCACACGATCCGTCTGGCGAACCCCGTCGTGCTGCCCGCAGGCAAAGCCTTCGCCGTGGCGGTGCGGATGACGACGCCCGGCTACGGCTACCCCGGCGCGGTGGAGACGGCCGTCGCGGGTTATTCTGACAATGCGGCGGCGAAAGCGGGCGAGAGCTTCATCTCGACCGACGGGCACACCTGGCGGGACGCCAAGGCGGCGATGGAGGCCAACGTCTGCGTGCGTGCCTTTACAACGCTGGCTGAGACTCCTGATCCCGACCCCGATCCCGATCCGGACGGCTCGGGCGGCGGCGGTTGCGCCGCCGGGTGTTTGTCGTTATTGGGGATTCTCTCGATTCTGAGTGGCGTTCTGTATGCAAAGCGGCGTTAAAAGATATTCCAGGAGGGGTCCGGCGTGAGGGTCAGGCCGGATCTTGCGCCGCGATCGTAGGCGGCGCGGCCGGCGGCGGCGAT
>DAIRUD010000412.1:0-2119 GCA_036803565.1 Synergistaceae bacterium
TTGACGAAAGCGGCTCGTTCTGTTCTCCGCGCGCGCCTCCCGCCGCCGTTGCCGACGGTCCGCGCCGCTCTCCTGCCTCGTCTGCTGCTCATGGAAACGAGGATACACCGGATCGCCCCGCCCCGCATTGCACATGCCGACAGCGACGAAATTGTGCAAAAGGACAATGCGCCCTCGATCTATCATTGAAAGCGGCAGAAGTTTTTCAATTTTCATTAAAATCGAACGAATTTTGTATTTTTTGACGAGCATAAACGTTCAATTGCAAAACGCGCGCGCGTTCGCCCTGCAAAAGAAACGCGTCGGCCCCGCCCCGCCGCGAAAACCGCGCCCCGTCGACATCCGCGCACCCCTTCCCAACACGACGATTTCGGGCTAAAATCGTGCCGCAGAACGACCGGACACGATATCGCGGGCGGGAGCACCGGCCGCGCGCGACGAAAGGAGAGGGTTTCGATCATGTCAAACGCCGCCGAAGAGCGCGAATGGGAGGATTATCCGGAACCCTGCGACGACGACGTTCCGGACGACAGGATCATCACCACCGCCGACATCGCCGAACTGCGCCGGCGCGCCTCCGTCAACGCCGCGCCCTGCCGCGCCTACGAGACGGGGCTGCTCTCCGCCCTGATGGTCTGCTTCGCGGGCGCCTTCTGCGCCACTCTGCTGGCCGTGGGCGTGCTGCCCGACCTGCGCGGGCCGCGCGAGTTCCTCTTCCTCGACGTCGCCCTGCTCCCCCTGACGGCCTGCATCCTCGCCGTCGGGCTGTTGCGCCTGCGCCGCTGGGCACGCCCGGTGCTCTATTTCGACGAGCACGGCTTCCGCCCCGAGGGCGTCCGCCGCACCATCCCCTGGCTGCACCTCGACAGTCAGAGCCCCCTGCACGAGAACGCCACGCACATGAGCCCCGGCTTCTCCTTCGAGCTGACCCTGCACGAGGAGTACCGCGACCAGTACCGCGACCTGGCCACCGGCTCCCTCGCCGCCCGCTGCGCCCGCGTCAGCTACGACGCGGCGACCGGCACCTTCCGCTTCCGCCTGCGCCCGCTGCGCGCCCCGATCCGCACCTGCGCCGACTTCTACGACGCCTTCCACCGCCCCTGGTTCGCCGCCTACGCCCGCCGCGACCTCGACCGCATCGCCGAGCGCGTACGGGGATAAAAGCGAAAACCGTGGCACGACGTCGCCACGGCAATTTTCAAACCTTTGTCATTTCGCATAAAGCCTGTATGATAGCCGCGTAGGGACCTCCGGCGGTAAGGGAAGCCGGGGCGGCAACAGGTTCTTCCCCGGAAGGGGGTGAGACTTGCGTGTGAAACGTAAGGACAAGCCCTCGGGTAAAACAAGGGAGAAGGCCAAGCCCGCACGGTCGAACCTTCTCCCTTACCTAACGGCGGCTTCCTTCGCAAAGCTCGTTCTGGAGTGCGCGAAACTCCTGATCGAACTGTGGAGGAGCCGTTAAAACCTGAGGGTATTGTAGCACACGGGGCGGCCACCCTACAAGCCGCTCCGTATCCCGCAAGACGCCGTTCACGAGGCTCTGCCCCGCCCCCGGCGGGGAACTCCGCACTCCACGCCCTACTCCTCCCCCGGCTCGGCCAGGATCGCCGCCGCCAGGGCCGCCGGGAACTCCCGCACCCGCCGCCACACCGTGTCCCGCGACACCCCGTGCATGCGGGCGACGCGGTCGAGCTGCGAGGAGTCGAGCCGCGAAAACCCGCCGCAGACCCACTTGGCGTGATCGACGACCATGCGCCACGTCGCCTCGTAGTTCTGCGCCCACTCGCCGGTCACCCGCCGGATGTGCCCCCACCCCCCGGCCTGCCGCACGATCGCCTCGAAGCGCTCGGCGCTCTCCACCACCCGCACCGCCTCCGGCAGCGTCCGCCCGCCGCCGTCCACCCGCATCTCCGGGTCGGCGTCCTCGTCCAGCGCCCGCAGCATGTTATGGATCTCCAGCCCGTCCGGCTCCGGATACTCCCCCAGCAACACCCGAAACCCCGCCGGATGCGTCCGCACCAGCAACAGTATCAGCGCCGCCAACCCCCGCTTCACCCCCCACACGTCCATCTACGCGCCCTCCTTCGGGGAGGGGCAGGGTCGCGGGGGCTCCGCCCCC
>DAIRUD010000413.1:0-2117 GCA_036803565.1 Synergistaceae bacterium
GGTTTTCGGACAGGAGGGAGGCCCAATCGCCTCCCTCCTGTCTTCTCACATCTTCGTAGCCCTTGCCGGCGAGCGCCGCCAGGGTCGATTCGACGAGGCGCCGTTGCGCCGTGCCCGTCCCGGTCAACAGGTGCACGTGCGGCAAACGGCGCTACCCCTTTACGACAACGTTGACGAGCTTGTCCGGGACGGCGACGATCTTGACGATCTCCTTCCCCTCCAAGCGGCGTTTCGCGGCATCCTCCGCGAGCACGCGTTTCGCCAGCTCGTCCCGGTCGAGGCCGGGCTCCATCTCGAACTGCTCGCGGACCTTGCCGTTCAGCTGCAGGACGATCGTGACCTTGTCGGCGACCAGCGCGCCTTCCTCCACCTCCGGCCAGGCCGCGTTCGCCAGCCAGCCGTCGCAGCCGATCCGCTCCCACAGCTCCTCGCAGATATGCGGGCAGAAGGGCGCGAGGCACAGTAGCAGGATCTCGACACCCTCGCGGTACAGCGCCCAATCCGTCGTGTCGGCAGGTTTAAAGGAAACCAGCCCGTTGCAGAGCTCCATCATGCGCGCCACCGCCGTGTTCAGCTGCCGCTCGTCGCGGATATCCTTCGTCACGCGATCGAGCGTCGAATGGATCAGGCGCTTCAGGTCGCGCTTGGCGGCGGTTTGCAGCGATTCCATCGGGGCGCGGCGACGCCCCGCGTTGCGCAGCGCATCTTCCCGATCGGCGACCAGCCGCCAGACGCGGTTGAGGAAGCGGTTCGCGCCCTCCACGCCCTTGTCCGACCAGTCGAGGCTTTTGTCCGGCGGCGACGCGAAGAGGATGAAGAGACGCGCCGTGTCCGCACCGTATCTCTTGATGATCTCGTCCGGGTCGACGACATTGCCGATGGACTTGGACATCTTCGCCCCGTCCTTGATGACCATGCCCTGCGTCAGCAGGCCGGCGAACGGCTCCCGCACCTCCGGAGCGACGAGCCCCAAATCCGCGATCACCTTCGTGAAAAAGCGCGCGTAGATCAGATGCAGGCAGGCGTGTTCGATTCCGCCGATGTAAAGGTCGACGGGCATCCAGTAATCCGCGTCCCGCCGCCGGAAGGGCAGGTCGTTCGCTCCCGGCGAAAGATAGCGGAGGAAATACCAGGAGGAGCAGATGAAGGTATCCATCGTGTCCGTCTCGCGGCGCGCGGGGCCGCCGCAGCAGGGACAACTCGTGTTGATCCAGTCGGGGCAGTTCAGCAGCGCGTTGCCGCCGTTCGGCGGGATCTCCGCATCGAGGGGCAGTTCCACCGGCAGCTGGTCCTCCGGCACGGGGACGATGCCGCATTTGTCGCAGTATACGACCGGAATCGGCGTGCCCCAATACCGCTGGCGCGAGATCAGCCAGTCGCGCAAGCGGAACTGCGTCTCCCGTTGGCCCCAGCCTTTTTCCTCGAACCACGCACCCATCTTGGCGATGGCCTCGGACGTGGGGAGGCCGTCGAATTGGCCGGAGTTGCAGGCGACGCCGTCCGCCTCCGTGGCCGCCGGCATCTCACCGGGATCGGGAATCGGTTCGCCCTCCGTGCGGACGACCGGCACGATCTTCAACCCGAATTTGCGCGCGAAGTCGAAGTCGCGCTGATCGTGGGCGGGAACGCCCATAATGGCCCCCGTCCCGTAATCCATGAGGATATAATCGGCGATCCAGACGGGCACGCGCTCCCCGTTCACCGGGTTGATCGCCGTAAACCCCGTGTCCAGCCCCATTTTATCGCCGCCCGTGGCGGTGCGCTCGATGGCGCTGCGGTTCTCGATCATACGGGCGAAATCGCGGATCTCCTCCCGCTTCTGCGGCGCGCTCCGGTCCGCCAGCTCCCGGACGACCGGATGCTCCGCGGCGAGCGCCACGAAGCTGATGCCGAAGATCGTGTCGATCCGTGTGGTAAATGCTTCGACCGAGAGGCCCGTGTCGGCGATCTCGATCTCGAAGCGCACGCCCTCGGAGCGCCCGATCCAGTTGCGCTGCATGGTGAGCACGCGCTCCGGCCAGCCGTCCAGATCGTCGAGACAGTCCAGAAGCTCCTGCGCGTAATCCGTGATCTTCAAAAACCACTGCTCCAGACCGCGCTTCACCACCGGCGTGTCA
>DAIRUD010000414.1:0-2101 GCA_036803565.1 Synergistaceae bacterium
TGGTCATGGGGCTCTTGAATTTATCGGGAAAATGCGCTATAAATAATACGCTGATGTATGAACGGAGCCTGGGTTTCCGGGTGGCATCAGTATCGCGCCTGCCAAGCAGGTCTTCACCCAAGCGTGGAGATAACCAAGAGAGCCGAGTGTGTTTCAGGAAGTAAGATAAAAGAGGGGCGAAGTGTTTTGTCCCTCTTTTATCTTTTTTGTTTGGGCGGGTGTATCGGTTTTCCGTTCTGGATGTTGAAGAGAATTGTGTGGAATTTTATTCTGGCGCGCCCCGGCCTTCCGGCAGTCCTGTCCTTGTCCCGGATATATGCGCTTTGCACACGAAGATGCAGCCCGCTTTTTTTGAAAACTTCGAAATATACTTCGTATGTTCTCACGCCGTCGATATCGAGTGTTACAAAGTTGGCTCTGCCGGTGTGATGGCACTCGCGATGCATCAGTTCGGCGATAATACGAGGCAGGAGCCGCGACTGTTCGTATCGTTCCGCATCGAAAAGGCGGTTTCCGTCCCTGTCCCTTTTTGTGTAACAATGATCGCTATAGGTAACCTCGACTCGATACCGCCGCTCTGGGTCTTTGGCGGTGGCGCTTTGTACATATTCGATACTGCGCCTTTCGAGGTGGCTGATGTCGTACTCTTGCCCGGTAGCGGCATCGCGGTATCGTCTCAAATGGTTCGATTCCCTTCCTTGGCCCGGAACTCGCCGGATGTCGTGTTTCCTCCGCCATTATATCCCGTTGGTCGACGCGATCATTACGAATTGTAACATCGCGGCCGTGTGGGTTTACGCTCGGGCATGGCGTTTGCGGTGGGTTTGGGGTAAACTGAGGTGCATCTTGCGGGCTTTGGCGGCCTGTTTTTTCTCATGTTTTCACACTTGGAGGGATCGGCGATGGCGCGCGGAATGTCGGGATGGGTACGGCTGGCGGCGGTTTGGTTGCTTTTGTTGGCCTTGGCGGCGCAGGCCCGGGCGGCCGAGGTGCGGCTGGAGAAGCTGTCCGGCGTCGTGCCGCGCTTTCCCGACTACGGCGACGGCGACGTGCTGGTCGTCGAGGGGGCGCTGTTGGAGCCGGGCGACTGGATGGCGCTGGCGGCGCTGGACAGGCCGTTCGGTCTGCGCCTGGAGAACGGGCAGCGGAGCGTGCCCGACGGGGCCATGACCGGCTGCGCGACGCTCGCCCTGGCGGATCTGCCGGATGTCGAGGAGATCGGCGTCGGGGCCTTCGCCGACTGTTTCGCGCTGCGCGCCGTCGAGCTGCCCGCGGCGACCTCGCTGGGCGACGGCGCGTTCTCCGGCTGCGTCGCGCTGGAGGAGGTCGACCTGCCCGCCTCGCTGCGGACCATGGGGCGCAACCCCTTCGCGGGCTGCACGTCCCTGCGCCGCATCCGCATGGCGGACGGCAACCCCGACTGGCACAGCGTCGAGGGGGTATTGTATTTCTGGAGCGGGCGGGAGATCGCCGCCTATCCGGCGGGCCGCCCGTCGGCCGAATTCGTCGACGGCGACGCCGTACTGGTGCGGGCGGAGGCCTTCGCGGGCTGCGCCTCGCTGCAGCGCGTCGTCCTGCCCGCCGTCGAGATCGTCTGGGAGCGCGCCTTTGCCGGGTGCGCGGCGCTGGAGGCGGTGGATCTGCCGGTCGCCACGACCGTGTGGGAGGGCGCGTTCGCCGATTGCGCGGCGCTGCCGTCGATCGAATTGCCCGTCGCGGACACGCTCGGCGACGGGGTGTTCGCCGGTTGCGGGTCGCTGGCCCGGGCCGCGATCCCGGCGGCGGAGCGAATCCCCGCCGAGACGTTCGCCAAGTGCCGGGCGCTGCTCGAGGTGCGGGCGGACGCCGCGCGGACGGTGGGTGCGCGGGCCTTTTCCGGCTGCGCCGCGCTGCAACGTGCTTCCTTTCCGCTGGCGACGGAGATCGAGGAGCGGGCCTTCGCCGGTTGCGGGTCGCTGACCGACCTGGTGTTGCCCGTCGCGCGTTGGCTGGGCAAGGACGCCTTCCTGCGTTGCGGGTCGCTGCGGTCCCTGACGCTGGGCGTCGTCCCGGCGGCGGGGGACGGCGCGTTCCGCGAGGCCGGGGCGAAGCCGGAGGTGCG
>DAIRUD010000415.1:0-2099 GCA_036803565.1 Synergistaceae bacterium
CGGGCGTCGCGCCGTTCAGTGCGACCGCCTCGGAGGACAGCTGCGCCGCCTCCGCCTCCTGTCCTTGGGGAACCAGCAGTTCGCCCGGCCCGAAGGCATAGATCAGGGAAATCGCTTCCTCGCGCGGAAAGGTACCGGCCTCCAGGACGCCCGTGGAGGCCGAGAGCAGTGCGATGGACGCGCTCTCGCCGTGCAGCGCGCACGCCGCCAGGCTGCCGTCGCCCTCCGCATCCTGCGGCACGTAGGTTCCCGGGGTGACGACGCGCACGACCTCGCGCTCGACGAGGGTCTTGCCGTCCGGTTCCGTAACCTGGTCGCACACCGCGACGCGAAAGCCGGCGGCGATCAGCCGCCCCATGTAGGCGTCGAGCGCATGATGCGGGACGCCCGCCATGGGGATGGCCTTGTCCGGATCCCGCGCCGTCAGGGTGATGTCCAACACCTCCGACGCCGTCACGGCGTCGTCGAAAAAGCACTCGAAAAAATCGCCCATGCGGAAGAGCAGCAGGCAGTCGGGGTACTTATCCTTCCACTCCGCGTACTGTTTCAGCATCGGCGTCATCTTGATTCCGTCCGGTAGTTTCACGCGTTTCTCGTTCCTCTCCGTTGTCGATTCATCCTCGTATTTTATCACGTACACGGGCCGCCGCCTTCGCAGAACCGCTTGACGCGGATGCGCGCCGCGCATAGTATGGCGAAGGCCGAAGGAGAAAACGGGAAGCGGTATTCTTCGTCCGTACGGAAGCGCGAACAGGGGGCGGAAGGGTGTTCGAAGAACCGGCTTTTCCACGGGCCATCGAGCCCGCACGGCGCGAAAAAAATCTGAAGATCCTCTTCTTGGCGGTGGGATTTTTTTTCGCCTTCGGTGCGACCAACGTCTGCTATCTCCTGCCGGTGTATTACGGGAGGCTTGGTTACGACGCGCGGGCGAGCGCCTGGCTGGTCGCCTCGTTCTACATTTCCTCAGTGCTTTTCCGCCTGGTGCTGGTCAACCTTTTGCCCCGCCTCGGCCTGCGCCGGGCGTTTTGGTTGGCGACGGTGTTCTCGATCTTCGGTTCGATTTTCGTCGCCTGCGGCGGGGCGCGTTTTTCGCTCGCCCTGCTCGGCCGGATTCTCTTCGGCTTCGGGTGCAGCCTGTACCAGATCGGCCTGGCGACGTACCAGGCGGTCGCCTTTCGCACGGAGGAGCGCGGCGGGGCGTTTTCCCTGATCATGGCGGGCGGCCTTGCGCCCATGATGACGCTCGTTCCCCTGGCGGACTGGCTGCTGCAGCATGCGCACGAGCGGAGTTATATCGCCCTGCCCTTGGTCCTGTCGATCCTGACGGCGGTCGTCGCCCTGCGGATTCCCGGCCTCTCGGAGGTGCGGATGTCGCCGCCCGCGCAGAACGGCTGGAACCCTCTGGCCGGAGTCGGAGAGTGTCTCAAGCTGCGCGGCTTTCGCCTGGCATTGTACTCGATGGCGCTTTTCAGCGCCGTCGACGCCGCTTCGGCGTTCATGTCGACGATGACGGCCGCGCGGGGGATGCTCGCCTCGTTTTTCCTCTCCTCGAACGCCGCCGTCGGCGTCCTGGTGCGACTCTTCTTCGGCAAGCTCCTCGACCGCTTTCCCCGGAGAAAACTGGCCGCCCCGGTCATGCTCTGGATGGCCGGCCTGCTCCTCGCCGCCTCGTTCGTCGGCCGGGAAAGGCATCTCGTGCTGCTGGGACTCTGTTTCGGCGTCGGTATGGGGTTCGGTTTTCCGCTCAACCTCGCCTACGTCTCCGACGCCGCGCCGCGTTCGTTGCAGGCGCAGGCCGTCTCCATGTCCTGGTTTTTGATGGGGACGCATTTCGCGGTGATCCCCTTGCTCACCGGTTGGATTTCGGCATCGACCGGTCCGGTTCCGGCTTTCCGCATCGTGACGGGCGGCGTGTTTCTCCTGTCCGGCCTCCTGCTCTTTCTTACCTGGGGGCGGAAGGGGGAAACGCCCGATCCGGGCTGATCGATCGTTGCGGTTTTGCTTGGGAGCATGTTCGACCCTTGTATTCCGTGCGGCTCCGTGGCCTGTTCGAGTTCGGTAGGATAACGAAAACGTCGGAACGCGCGGAGGATGTTATC
>DAIRUD010000416.1:0-2098 GCA_036803565.1 Synergistaceae bacterium
CGCTTCCCCACAAAACCAATCCCGGAGGTCTCTATCCTTAGTATTTCTTGAACACGGATCCCTTCGCCTTGCAGATCGGGCACGCCTCGGGCGCGGCGCCCTTCTCGATATAGCCGCACACCGGGCAGAGGAACCAGGCGACGCCGGTATCCTTGCCCATATCGCCATCGAGCGCCTCTTGATAAAGGCGGGCGTGAACCTTCTCGGCCTCCCGGGCATACTCGAACGCGCGCAGGGCCTGCTTCTGGTCCTCCGCGACGGCGTCCTTCTCGAAATTCGGATACATCGTCGTGAACTCGTAGGTCTCCCCCGCGATCGCGTCCTGTAGATTGGCCGCCGTGTCGTTCAGCTTACCGGCGAGCTTCAGCTCGGCGACGGCATGGATATTCTCCGCGTCCGACGTCGCGCGGAAGAGGCGGGCGATGTCCTTGTGCCCCTCTTTCTCGGCGACCTCGGCAAAGGCCGCGTACTTCCGGTTTGCCTGCGATTCTCCCGCGAAACCCGCCATCAAGTTCTCTTTCGTCTTCATTCGCGATTCCTCCCCATATTTGGTCGTTATTTTTCGACCCGCCGCAGCGGGATCGCCTCATATAATTAAAACAATTTCAATTTACATGACATGTGCATTTCTGTCAAGCCCCGAAGCGCAAACCGGGGCGGCCCGATCCCGGACACGCCCCGCCCTCAACGCCGTTTTCACAGAACCGCGCGTTTGCCTTCATTCGCCGTCCGCTTCCTCGACCTTCGGGAATACGGCGTTGGGATCGTTGCGCAGGATCCGCTCGCGCACGTGCCGCAACCGGCGATCGTCCGGGGGATGGGAGTTGAAGCCCGAAGGCTGCGTCTTGCCGCCCTTCAGCGCCATCCGCTCCAGCGCCGTGTAGATCCCGGTGGGGTCCTTGCCGCCCTTGAAGGCCAGGTCCACCGCGTAGTCGTCGGCCTGGACCTCCTGCTCCCGGCTGAAGCCCGCCGTCGCCAGGCTCGCGCCGACGCCGACGGCCACGCTCCCCGCCGAGCTGTCCCCGATGGCCTGCCCCAGCAGATAGCCGAGGATGCCGATGCCCGCCGCGTTCTGCACGCGCTTCTCGTAATGCCCCAACACGGCGTGCCCCGCCTCGTGCGAGAGGACGCCGAACATCTCCTCCGGGCGCCGCAGCAACTCCATCAGGCCGGTCGTGACCGTGACGGACTGACCGGCGGTGACCCAGGCGTTGGGAACGCTGTCCTGTTTGATGGAGAGGGGCAGGTCCTGCATCTCGGCGATGCGGACCACCTCGCGCCACGCCCGGCGCACCTCCGCTTCGCTGATCGCGGCGAACGACGCCCCGCACCACACGAGAAGCGCCGCCAGCCCCAGCACGGCGACGCGAACCGCGCGCCCGTATCCTCCAACATTTCGGCCTGTCATGATGCAATCCCTCCTTCAGGCATTCTCCTCGATCCTTTTATTACATTATACCGTTTTTTCACGGTCTTTGGCATGCCTTCATGATTTTGTTTGACGGACTTGACAATACGGCGACCCCACAGTAGAATCGCAGTGGAAGAAAGGCTTTCGATTGCGGGCGAAACGCAGTTTGAGGCAACGAACAGTGGAGGTGCGCGATGTTACCGCTAGTATCGGCTCCCATCGGGACGGAGGTCGTCGTTGCGAGGGTGGCGACAGAGGAGAAAGTCAAGCGGCACCTGGAGGACCTGGGGATCCTCGCGGGGCAGACGATCACCCCCCTCTCGGACAGCATGGGCAACACGGTGATCAAGGTCAAGGAGTGCAGGCTGGTCGTCAACAACAGCTTGGCGGAGCGCATTTACGTGCGTTAGGATCATGCCGAATCGAGCGGTCGGCCGAGGCGGACCGCCAACCAGCATCGACGCAGGGGTGTCCGCAGGGACGCCCCTGTTCTTTACGGACCCGCCGCGAAGAGCGGAGGGGGTTTGCCCGAAGGAGGCGAAGTCCATTGAAACCGATCGACCTGATTGTCGTCGCGCTGGCAATCGCCCTCGTCTGCTTCACGATCGTCTACAACGTGCGCAAGAAAAAGCGGGGCGAAAGCACTTGCGGCTACTGCAACGACTGCCCCACGGAAAAAAACGGCGG
>DAIRUD010000417.1:0-2087 GCA_036803565.1 Synergistaceae bacterium
GCTGGTGGTGCATGTGGCTCGGCTTCGGCCCCCTCTGGAGGGGGCTGTCGGCCAAAGGCCGACTGGGGGAGACTTACCACGCGCCCCGATCCAACGGTGTCGGCTTGACAGCCACCGGCAAGTCGGCATAGAATCGCTCCTATCTATCGTAAAAACGACTGGAGGAGTGCAATATGAAGCAATTTGTAAAAGTTCTCTGCACCATGGCGCTCGCGGCGCTGCTGGCGTCGGCGGCGTTCGCCGCGGACAAGGGCAAGATCGTCGTCGGCGTCACGCCCTTCCCCCACGGGGATATCATCAAGGTCGCCGCCAAGGTTCTGGAGGCGGAGGGCTACACGGTGGAGATCAAGGAGTTCAACGACTACGTCACGCCCAACATCGCGCTGGCCGACGGCAGCCTCACCGCCAACTTCTTCCAGCACATCCCCTACCTGGAGAACATGGTCGCCGACCAGAAACTCGACCTGACCTGGGCCGCCAAGGTCCACATCGAGCCGCTCGGCATCTACTCCAAGAAGGTCAAGGCGCTCGACGAGATCGCCGACGGCGCGACGGTGGCCATCCCCAACGACCCGACCAACGGCGCGCGCGCCCTGCGCGTGCTGGAGAAGGCGGGCCTGGTGAAGGTCAAGGAGGGCGCGCTGGTCACGGCCCGCGACGTCACCGAGAACCCGAAGAACCTCAAGATCATCGAGCTGGAGGCCGCGCAGCTTCCCCGCACGCTGGACGACACCGCGATCTCGGTCATCAACACCAACTTCGCCGTCGAGGCGGGCCTGGTCCCCGCGCGCGACGCGATCGCCATCGAGGACAAGGACTCCCCCTACGTCAACGTCGTCGCGGTGCGCAAGGCCGACGTGGACAAGCCCGAGATCCAGGCCCTGGTGAAGGCCGTCAACTCGCCCGAGGTCCGCAAGTTCATCGAGGACGAGCTGGTCCCGAAGGGCATCGTCGCGGCGTTCTGACGCCCTCCCGCAAAACCGCATCACCCGCCCGCGGCGCAAGGCCGCGGGCGTTTTTCGTTTGCGGGGACCGCCCGTCCCTCCCCCCCGTCCGCGTCAAAAAACACCCGAACGGGTGATTCTTGACACGGAAAAAGAATGCATAATTGAATCGTACGTGTCTCTAATGGAAAATCTCTATCATTCACAGGCAAGGGAGGGACGAAACATGGACAACGAAGGCTCTTCCAGAGTGGAAGTCCTTGTCGGCGACATGAAGCATTCCATCGATAAAATTTGGGCGTTGTGCAGAAAAAACGTGGCGCTCAACTCCATGCTGTACACCAGCGGACATTTCAGCGAGGCGCAGTATTCGGAGATCAAGGAAATCGTCCGCATACTCGGCTGCCTGAAACGGCAGATCGACTCCCTGGCCGAGGAATGCGCGCCCGCTCCCGCGACGACCCGGGCAGACGCGGCGGACGAGGTGGATAAACGCACGCTCATGGACTTCCTGCGGGAATTCGTACGGCGCGACGAAACGATAGCGGACGCCCCGTCGCGGATACCGCAAGACATCGTCGCGGAAAGCGGCGACAGCCGAGCCGCGTTCGAGGCGGCGAGCCCGAAATAAAGACGAGCGTGCCGCCGCAACGACACCGCGGCACGCCCGCTCCAGCAATCCCAATCCATCGCGAACCGGTCGACCGCGCCGTTGCGCACGATGAAGGTCCGGGCGGGAAATATGGTCGAGCCGCTCCCCGTCGTGCGACGCTCCCGCATCCTTCCAGAGCCGCATCTCGGACGGCCGGTATGCGCTGATGTGGTCCGACTCGTTAAAAACTTCTTCGAACTGGGACATGACTTTACCTCCTTTGCGGTTAATATAGACACCGGCCATACCACCACGGGGAATTTTCGCCCCGCTCGGTGCAATTTTTTACGCTTGCCGGACAAAACGGACCCAAAGGAGACGGACATGGAGCGGCTGACCGGAGAACACAGGGCTTTGATGCGGCACGCGGCGACGATCGCACTGGCTCTTCTGCAAGGGTACGCACTATATTACCTGGACCGTACGGATACGGGCGGTTTCGGATTGCTCCTCATACTGCTGCTGCCATTGCCCGTCTATCTGTCGCGCGG
>DAIRUD010000418.1:0-2086 GCA_036803565.1 Synergistaceae bacterium
CGGCTTCGCGCTCCTGCTCTGCGGCTATGCGGCCTTGCGGAAACGTGCGCGCGCATAGTTTGCGCCTTCCGGCGCGGGCGGCGGCATTCTTCTTCCTGTGCGGCCTCCCCTTTATGCAGCCCTGTGCCGCATCGGCGGCGGTGGACTTGCCGGAGGAGTACGTGACGGCGGACGCCGTCGGCACGGCGCGCGAGGACGTCGAGCTCTCCCCCGGCGCGGTCTCCGTGGTGCGGCCGCAGGACTACGCCGGGGAGACGCAGGACCTGCCCCAGCTGCTCGAGCGCGTGCCCGGCCTGCACGTCATCCGGGCGCGCGGGCGGGGCGGCTACACCGTCGCCTCGGTGCGCGGCAGCACCTCGGCGCAGGTCGCCGTCTTCGTCGACGGCGTGCGCATGAACCTCGGCGGCGACGCGGCGGTCGACCTCTCGGCCATCCCCGTCGCCAACGTGGAGCGGATCGAGGTCTATCGCGGCTACGTCCCGGCGCGCTTCGGCGCGTCCGGCATGGGCGGCGTCATCAACATCGTCACCAAAGACCCGTGCGCGGCGGAGGGCGGCAGCACCAACCTCAACGTCGGCTTCGGCTCCTACGGCCTGTGGCGCGCCGCGGCCAGCCACAGCGACGCCTGGGGCTCCGGCCGCTACTTCGTCGGCGTCGGCTACGAGAGCAGCGACGGCGACTTCAAGTACGACAACGACAACGGCACCCCCTACAACCCGGCCGACGACTACCGCGCCAAACGCCGGAACAACGACCACGCCGACACCGACGTCCTCTTCAAGTGGCAGGACGACCGCTGGAGCACGCGCCTCTCCTGGGTGCGCAACGAACGCGGCCTGCCCCTGCCCGCGGCGGGCGAGGACAAGCCGACGTCGGTCGCCGGGGCGACGCTGGACACCGAGCGCCTGGAGGCCTCGGTCGGGCGGCGGCACGCGGCGGGCGACGTCGCCTGGGGCTGG
Source organism: Synergistaceae bacterium (assembly GCA_036803565.1). Lineage (GTDB taxonomy): Bacteria > Synergistota > Synergistia > Synergistales > Synergistaceae > DAIRUD01. Next base: position 960 of record DAIRUD010000418.1, read on the forward strand.
AGCCTGGAGTATCTGCACCAGGAACGGCGCTTCGACGACCCCAACGACACGCTGGGCGGCTGGGGCGAGCAGCACAACCGCTACAAGACGGAGCGCTGGAGCGTCGCCGCCGACGCCTCCGCGCCGATCGGCGAGCGCCAGTTCCTGGAGCTCTTCCTCAACTACCGCGACGAGAAGCTCAGGACCACGGGCGACATCGTCGACGCGCTGGGCGGCTTGTCCCGCATGTCCGAGCAGACCTTCGAAGCGACCCTTCAGGACAGCATCGCCCTCACCCCCGACGGCTCCCTCCTGCTGATCCCCAGCCTCCGCTGGATGCGGGACAGCGCCGACGACGACCTGACCTGGCAGATCGCCCTCAACAAGACGTGGCCCGGCGGCTGGTACTTCAAGGGCGGCTACGGCACCTACGCCCGCAACCCCAACCTCTACGAGCGCTACGGCGACGGCGCGATGCTGCGCCCCAACGAGGACCTGCGCTGGGAGAGCGGCACGCAGTGGGACGTCGGCGGCGGCTGGCAGGGGGCGATCCGCGGCGGGAGCCTGCGCGCGGGCCTGTCGTACTTCTTCCGCGACTCCGACGACCTGATCGAGTACGTCATGTCCGGGCCGCGTCACGGCCGCTACGAGAACGTCGGCGAGGCCCGCGTCAAGGGCGTCGAGCTGGAGCTGGCGGCGGACTGGGACAACGGCTGGAGCGTCTTCGCCGGCGGCACCTGGATGGAGGCCGAGGACCGCACGCCCGACAGCTACCGGACCGGCAGCCCGCTGCCCAACCGACCGGAGTGGGAGGCGCTGCTGCGCGTGTCGAAGCGGTGGAACCGGCGCTTCTCCAGCTTCGCCGAGATCCAGTACACCGGCGAGAACCACTACGACCTGGCGGGCAACGTCAAGATGGACGACCTGACGCTGGTCAACGCCGGGCTGCGCTACGGCTTCGACAACGGCGTGGAGCTGGCGGTCGGCGTCCACGACATCTTCGACGAGGGACCGGACATCGGCTACGTCCCGATCGGCGACGGCGCCTCGCGCATGTCCTGGTATCCGTTGCAGGGGCGCACCTTCTATACCAACCTGAGCTGGACATTCTGACCCTTCGCCCCTTCCCCGGGCGGCCCATACCGCCC
>DAIRUD010000419.1:0-2085 GCA_036803565.1 Synergistaceae bacterium
CCTCGTAGTGCTTGTACTTCACCATCTCCTCGAATTTGTCGGTCTGCTTCATCTCCGGCTGATCCGGATCTGCGATAAAATAAGCCACCGCCTGCATATTCGCGGGTGTCCCTTCGCGTTCCCGCTTGTAGAGGACATGGGTAATGACGGCTTCCAGCAGATTCGCCGCCGACTGCATCCAGAAGTCTTCGAGTCCCTTTCCTTTTGGATCGATGATGGTCTCCGTCAAATTGCGGATGTCGCCGGTTTCGTCCGGGGTGCCGAGACGCACTTCGTCGAGGGGATTCCAGCGGGCGCACGACTCCGCCGACCCAGGCTCGAAGCGGAGGACGATGTTGTTGGCGTGTTTCTTGCGCCAGCCGGAGGTCAGTTGCCACAACTCGCCCTTGAGATCGGAAACGACGGTGCTATGCTTCCACGAGAGCAGGGTGGGAAGCACCAGGCCGACGCCTTTACCGGAGCGCGTCGGCGCGAAGCAGAGGACGTGTGACGGTCCGTTGTCGCGGAGGTAGTGGAACTGGCCTTTTTTGTCCTTCCACGCACCGACGTAGACGCCATCGCTGTTGCCGATGAGGCCGCTAGCTGTGACTTCCCGGGGTGTCGCCCAGTGGGCGGTGCCGTGCAGCTTGGAATTGCCCCGCGCGGATTGGCTGACAATCCGGGAGACTATGACGTAGACCAGGAGTATCGCCGCCGACGCCGCCATGCCGTAGGAAACGGCGATGCGGAAATCGACGGGGTATTCGCCGCCCAGCTCCCAATACCAGACCAGGAACATGCCGGGAAAATAGACATGCCGGATATGGAAGCCGAGTGCTTCGTGATGCTCGAATTTATAGGCAAGTACCTGTGTCGCCGTCACCAGTCCAATGACCAGCGCCGACAGCACAAACATGATTTTCAGCCAGGGATGACGCTTTTCCTCGCTCTCATAGCCGACTGAGGTGGTTTCTTCTGCCATTTATCTCTCATGTTTTCAATCCTTTGCTGTGTGTTTGGGTTTTGGGTATCGCATTTACCGCATTGTCGCTGAAATCCTGTCGGCGGGTTGCAATCCCGCCGGTGACAGGTATAATTAGTTCACAACATATGTACTGGAGGCACGTTATGACACAGGCAAGATTGGCGGACGGCGGCAAACTGACGTTGCCGCTTGAGATCCGAAAAAAGCTCGGAGTCAAGGATGGTGATAGGGTGGCCTTTATCATTGACGAACAAGGGGTTCGGATGGTCAATCCGTCCATCCTCGCGCTTGAGAAAGCGCAAGAGGCGCTTGCTGGCGTCGCGGAGCGATCCGGGTTGGATACTGAAGAAAAGGTGAACGCATACTGCAAGGAAATACGCCGGGAGCTTTACCAGGAACAGTATGCGCATAATGATTGACACCAACATCCTCATTTCCGCCTTGTTCTTCCCGCGAAGCCGTGTCTCGGCTTTTTTGAAATCGATTATGGACGCGCATAGCATATGCATTGCATCTTTCTCCATCACCGAAATGAAAAGAGTCGCCGAGCGAAAATTCCCTATTGAAGCCGAAACAGTAGATATTCTCCTGGATGAATTATCATACGAACTTTTGCGCACGCCTCATACGATGCCTGATCTACCGAAAATCCGGGATGTCGATGACCGTCCCATCCTTGCTTCGGTAATTCTTGCCGATGTGGACATTCTTCTGACCGGCGACAAGGATTTTGATGATGTCGTTATTGAACGACCAATCATCATGACGCCCGCCCAATTCTCCGCTGCCTATCTGTAACTCTTCCATCACCTACCGCGATCCGGCGCTTCCCTTCCTTCGTGTTCCTTTTGTCGTTTCGCCGCATGAAGCTGCTTGCGCTGCTTCTCCAACGCGGGATCTGAAAAACTGACAAAAATTTTCCCCTCTACAGCCGCTCTGACCATCGTTTCCCTGAACGCACTGTCGCCGTTGATGTGGAGCGGTTCGCCGAAACGCTTTTTGGCGAGTTGCAAAGCTATGATCGCGGTGTCGATGCTGGCGGAGCGTGCGATGCGGAACGATTCACCGTCGTCCCGCAGGGCATCGGCCCCGAAGGAGTAAATGACGGTTCCGCGTTTCGT
>DAIRUD010000420.1:0-2084 GCA_036803565.1 Synergistaceae bacterium
CCGCTTTTTTCGTCGGCCGTTTGCCAAAGCGATTTCGATGCCCTACACTGAATTCTCCGAAGCGCGCCGCATGGGTATATGCCTCTCCGGCGCATTTTTCGAAATCCATCCGGCCGCGCGCGCCCGCGCGCCGTCGGATTCCGGGAGTTGAAAGATTTGACGCCGCGTTCTTCCCAAAGCCAGTTTGCCCTCTTTCGCTCGAGAAATTTCCTGCCGCTTTTCCTCACGATGTTCTTCGGTGCGTTTAATGACAACTTTTTCAAAAGCGCCCTCGTCATGCTCGTCACCTATCGCCTGGCGGACGAGGCGGGGCTCGACGCGCGCATTCTCGTCACCCTCTCGGCGGGGGTGTTCATCCTCCCCTTTTTCCTCTTTTCGGCCCTGGCCGGACAGATGGCGGACAAATACGAACGCTCCGGCCTGGTGCGCAAGATCAAGATCGCCGAGATCGTCGTCATGGGCGGCGCCGTCCTCGGGTTTTACCTGGAGAGCGTGACGTTCCTGATGTGCATTCTCTTTTTGATGGGCGCGCAGTCGGCGTTTTTCGGCCCGCTGAAGTACAGCATCCTGCCGCAGCACCTGGGCGAAAGGGAGCTGATCGGGGCCAACGCCCTCGTGGAGACGGGAACGTTCCTGGCGATCCTTCTGGGGACCATCTTCGGCGGGCTGTTCGTCATGAGCGGCGGCGGGGTCGTTCTGGTAAGCTTCCTCGTGCTCGGCATCGCCGCTGCGGGCTGGTGGGCGAGTCGCTACATTCCGCCGACGCGGACGATCGACCCCTTCCTGGAGTTCCGCTTCAACATCTTCCGCGAAACGTGGCGGGTGGTGGACGATGTGCGGCCGCAGCGCGACATTTTCCTCGCCGTCCTGGGCATCTCGTGGTTCTACTTCGTCGGCAGCACCTTCCTCTCGCAGTTTCCCACCTACGCCAAGATGGTCATCGGCGCGGACGAGCGCGTGGCCACGCTCTTTCTCGCCATTTTCTCGGTCGGCATCGGCATCGGTTCGCTCGCCTGCAACAGCCTGCTCAAGGGGGAGGTCTCGGGGCGCTACGTGCCCGGCGCCGCCGTCGGCATGTCCGTCCTCAGTGTCCTCCTGTACTTCGCCAGCCACCGCGCGCCGCTGATGGAGGGCGCGCCGTTGATCGGCATGCTCGATTTCCTGGCGGTGCCGGCGAACCTCGCCGTGCTCGCCTGTCTTTTTGGGATATCCTTTTTCGGCGGGCTGTATATCGTTCCCCTCTACGCGATCATCCAGGCCCGCAGCCCCGAGGATCGCCTGGCCGGAGTCACGGCCTGCGTCAACATCACCGACTCCCTCTTCATGTTCGCCTCGTCGCTGGGGACGGCCGTTCTGCTCGCGCTCGGCTGTTCCATTCCGCAGGTGTTCCTGGCGCTGGCGGTGTTGACGGTCTGCGCGGCGTTCGTCGTGCGCGGTGCGGTGCGGGAGCAGCTCCGGAGGAGAAACGCGCGATAGCCCTGCGGACACGCCCTGTACACCTGGCAAGCGCGGATTTGCTTCTTTACCTCCTCGGAAAAGACGGTATAATGAAAGGACGTACAATCTATATCGGCTATTGGCGCAGACGAGGGAATCCGGTGTGATGCCGGAACGGCCCCGCCACTGTAACCGGGACGAAACCGCAAATTGCCACTGGTCGCACGACCGGGAAGGCGCGGAAGTAGGAGGAACGGGAGTCAGGAAACCGCGTGCGCGCCGGAACGGATGCAGAATTTACCTGCGCGGGCGGGTGTGGCAGCCATCGAGTTCGGTATTACGGAATTCGGTACCTGTGCGAAAGCGCCGCGTTCGTTCGAGATGTGGCGCTTTTTTGTATTTTTATACCGGAAAGGGGATGCTTCTTTGGGCGGCGTACGCAAACATTACGAACAGGGCCCTGCCGCGATAGAATCGAGGAGTTTCGAGATCATCCGCGACACGCTCTCCTGCTACGCGGTGGACGAGCGCTTGCTGGACGTGATCGTCCGCGTCGTCCATGCGGGCGGGGATTTCAATCTGGCCAACCTCCTGGGAGCGGCGGACGGCGCGATCGGGGCCGCGCCCGCGGCTTTTTCCAAAGGTGG
>DAIRUD010000421.1:0-2075 GCA_036803565.1 Synergistaceae bacterium
CCGGCGGCGTCCGGGCCGTACCGCGTGGGTGCTATAATGGACACGCTACGAACGGGAGTGAAGTGCATATGAACGGCATCGAAGGACATACGACGGTGAAATTCCAGGCCGCGACGGGGCAGGACCACGACGAGATCCTGGAGGTGTGGGAGGCGTCGGTCCGGGAGACGCACGATTTCCTGGATCCCGCGGACATCCTTGCCTTCCGTCCGCTCGTCCGACAAATGCTGTCCGAGGCCGACGTGGTCCTGACGCGGGACGACGAAGGGCGGATCTCCGCCTTTGCGGGCGTCTCGGGGGATAAGATCGAGATGCTGTTCGCCCACCCGCGCTACATCGGCAAGGGTATCGGCAAACGCCTCTTCTGGCACGCCGTCTGCGAATTGCACGCAAAGAAGCTGGACGTCAACGAGAACAACGAGAAAGCGGTGAATTTCTACCTCCGCCAGGGTTGCAAGGTGATCGACAGATCGCCGCTCGACGCCTCCGGACGGCCGTACCCCATCCTCCACCTCGAATGCCTCCATACCGAATGAGCGAAACGGCCGGTTCGGCAAACGAGGCTTGACATTCGCGCGGGGGTGTTCTAGTATCCCATGATTCAATAACGCCTTTCCGTAAAACCCGCCGGGGTTTTCGGGGCGATAAGGCGGGGAAATCACATTGTCAGGCCTTTGGATGTGACCAAAGGCCTGATTTTTTTGGGGGGAATTCGCATGAAGACGACGTACGGCGACAGCCGCTTGCTCACCGGAGGCTTATGGGGTCTCGTTCTCCGCTACTCTTTTCCGAGCGTCGCCAGCATGATCGGGATATCCCTCTATATCCTCGCGGACACGTATTTCATCGCCAACGGCGTCGGCGAGCTGGGGCTGGCGGCGCTGAACATCTCCATGCCGATCTATTCCCTTTTGGGGGGCATCGGCTACATGGTCGGCATCGGCGGCGCAACCGTGTTCTCGATCGCGCGCGAATCGGGCGACGAGGCGACCCGCCGCGATATCTTCACGTTCTGCATCGGCCTCGTCCTCGCCGCCTCGATCGCCTTTTTCCTGGCGGGGGCGTGCTTCGCCGGGGAGGTCTCCCTCGCCTTCGGCGCTTCCCCCGCGACGCTGCCCTACGCCGAAACCTACATCCGCATGCTGCTGCTCTTCGCGCCGGCGTTCGTCGTCAACAACGTCGTGACGTCCTTCGTGCGCAACGACGGCGCGCCGAGCCTGGCCATGGGTGCCATGCTGAGCTCCGTGCTCTTCAACATCGTCTTCGACTACGTGTTCATCTACCGCTTCGGGTGGGGCATGTTCGGGGCCGTTTTCGCGACGTGCCTCTCCCCCCTCGTCGGCCTCTCCGTACTGTCCGCGCATTTCCTGAAACGGCGCAACACCTTCGCCCTGCGGCGGATCCGTCCGCACACGCACCTCTTGCTGCGCGTGCTGCGCGGAGGAACGGCCACATTCGTTCTGGAGTTGGCCACGGGCGTCGTCATCCTCGGCTTCAATTTCAAGCTGCTGGGCACCATCGGCGACGTCGGCGTCGCCGCCTACGGCGTCATCTCGAACATCGCCTACGTCATGTTCGCCATCTTCAACGGCCTCGGGCAGGGGATTCAGCCGATCGCCAGCGCCAACTTCGGCGCGGGCAGGACGGACCGCTGCCGCGAGCTGCTGCGGGACGCGTCCCTCCTCGCCCTCGTCCTGAGCCTGCTCCTCGTCGCCGCCGTCATGCTCTTCCCCGCCGAGATCGCGGACCTCTTCAACCGCGACGGCAACGCGGAACTGGCGCGCATCGCGGAGCAAGGCATCCGCCTCTATTTCATATCCTTCCTCTTCGGCGGCGTAAACATCGTCGTCATCGCCTGGTACCAGGCGACGCTGGCCAGCCGCACGGCCGTCGCCGTCTCCCTGACGCGCGGCCTCTTCGGCGTCCTCGTCGGCCTGGCCGTCCTGCCGCCGCTGCTCGGAGCGGACGGCATCTGGCTGACCGCCCCCTTCGCCGAAGCGCTCGCCTCCCTGCTGCTCCTGGCAGCCGTTCTCCGCCGCCGTAACGCCGCCTAGCGGGGCCGGGCAAAGCACCCA
>DAIRUD010000422.1:0-2068 GCA_036803565.1 Synergistaceae bacterium
CCGCTCGGCGGCCTGGAACACCTTGCCGAACGCGCTGCGGTCCGGCGTCCCTCCGTGCGACGCGGCCGCACCGCCTCCCGGCGTCGCCGCGCCCGCCTGTGCGGCCTGCGCCTGTAGAAATTCCCCCGCCGACGGGGGAGGTGTCGCAGTCTGCACCGTCATGCCTATCGTCTCCTCTTCTGCAAATCCGCCAACCGTTCCGTCAGCCTCGCCGCCGTCGCCGCCTCCATGCGGCCCAGGATCTTCGCCCGGTTTTCCTCCGGCAAGCCGTCCATCACAGCGACCGCGAGAGTCGCGTTGAGTTTTTCCAAAATCGCCGCCGCATTCTTCGGCGACATCTCCTCGAAGGTGCGGATCGTCTCCGCGATCTCCGCGCGCTGCGCATCGGTCAGGTCCCCGTTGGAGTTCCCGCGCATGTCGTCGCTCAACGCGCTGAGCCGCGCCGCGATCTCGGCGAGGCGCACCGCCAATTCGGCCTCCTTGGCCGCGAGGTCCGACGAGACGACGTCCATACTGCGCGCGCGCATGTCCATGGAGCGGACCTGCGCCGCGATCTCCAGCTCCCACTCGTGCAGTTCGAGTCGCCGCAGCTCGTCGGCGGTCATCGCATAGCGCTCCGGAATCTTCAGCCAGCGCTGCAAAGCCCCTCCCGCCAGAGGAATGCGCGGCACGACGCGGTAGACCCAGGGGCGGAAATCCGCCGCCCCGACCGCCTGCATGCCCGCCGCCACCCCCGCGATCAGCAGGAGCATAAGAAGAAAAAATCCGCACCCCTTGGATTTCTTCTTTTTCTTCCCCTTCTTGCCGCCTTCCGGCGGGCTCGGGGAATCCTGGGCTGCGGATCCGATATTGTCGTCTAGGTTCCTGTTCTGGAGATCGGCCATTCTCAATCGCCCCTGGAATATTTTCTATACAGCGCCAGCACGTTCTTCACATACCGCTGCGTCTCGGGGAAGGGCGGCACACCGCCGTAAGAGTCCACACGCCCCGACCCGGCGTTGTACGCCGCGAGCGTCTTGACATAATCCCCATCATATTTATCGGACAGTTGGGCGAGGTATTTGATACCCCCCTCGAGATTTCTCCGCGGATCGTGCGGATTGACCCCCAAGCCGCGCGCCGTCCCCGGCATGAGCTGCATCAGGCCGATGGCCCCGGCGCTGGACACCGCGTTGGGGTTGCCCCCCGACTCACAGCGCATGACGGCCCGCGCCAGATGCGGATCGACCTCGTACTTCTCGCACAAAGCCTGCAAATCCTTCTCCCACATCGCCAAGCGGTCCTCGACCTTCTTCGGCACCGTCACCTTCTGCGTCGGCCCCTGCTCGACGCCCGCCTCCGGCTTCTCCTCGGACTTGGCCTGCACCTCGTCCAGCACCTTCTTGAACGGCTCCTTGGGAACCTCCTTGACGCCGTCGTCCTTCGGCTCCTGCGGTGCGGGATAGAGGACGCCCTCGATCTCCCGGATCCGCCCCAACACCCGGCTGATGTTCGCCATCGAACCGCTCATACGTCGCTTCCCCCTCCCAATCCGCGCGAATACCGCATCGTCGTGATGTCGTCCAGGTTGCTCTGCTCCGCCGCCAGCTCCTTCTTCGTCCTCCGGTCGCGCAGGCGGCAGACGTACTTTTCCATCATCTGCACGTTCCGGTGCTTCTCCAGCAGCTCGACCTTGGTCTCCTCTATCCGCTCCCGGCAGACCTCGAGTTCCTGCCGATCCTCGTCCAGCGAGCGCTCCATGACGTCGAGGCTCTGCCGCTCGAACCACAACTGCTGCGGCGACAGCAACTCCTCCCGCTCCGAGCAAAAACTCTCCAGCGCGGCATCCCGCTGGGACTCGGCGGCGATCAACTTCTCGACGATCGTCTCCTCCTCGCGCAGCTTCTCGGCCAGTTCGCCCTGCGTGATCTCGCGTTCCACCTCGCGCACCCGCAACACCCGCTGAAACCGCTTCACCTCGTCCGCCATGCGCGCGCACCTCCGAAGAAATCAAGACCGTAGGGCGCCGCCCCACACCCCGCAAGGGGATTCCATCCCCTTGACCCCGTATACGGGTCCAGGGGAGGTG
>DAIRUD010000423.1:0-2067 GCA_036803565.1 Synergistaceae bacterium
CAACGCCTTCGCCCACGAGGCGGGCATCCACCAGCACGGCATGCTCTGCAACCGCCAGACGTACGAGATCATGACGCCGGAGAGCGTCGGCTCGCCCGGCACCGACCTGCACCTCGGCAAGCACTCGGGGCGTCACGCCTTCAACGAGCGCGTCGAGCAGCTCGGCTATCATCTGACGAAGGAGCAGCTCACCGCCGCCTTCGAATATTTCAAAGAGCTCTGCGATAAGAAGAAGGACGTTTCCGACGGCGACATCGAGGCCTTCCTCATGGACCGCGTCGTCCAGACGACGCCGGAGCGGCAGTACGAGCTCAAGGACTACGCCGTGACGGTCGGCGCGGGCGGCAAGCCGACGGCCTCCATCACCCTGATGCACAAGGATCAGGAGTACACCGAGGCCGCCGTCGGCAACGGCCCGGTGGACGCCGCCTACAAGGCCATCCTCAAGATCTTGAGCTTCGCGCCGGAGCTGGTCCAGTTCCAGATCAAGGCGACCAGCGAGATGGCCGACGCGCTCGGCGAGGCCCAGGTCATCCTGCGCTACAAGGACATCGCCGCGCAGGGGCGGGCGGTCAGCACCGACATCATCGAGTCCACCATCCGCGCCTACATCGAGGCCGTCAACCGGCTCTACTCCTCGGCCGCCGCGAAGGAGGTGGCGCTCTAGATGTCCGTGACCTCGTCCCCCTACCCGAAGACGATGGCCGAGGCGATCATCGCCGCGCACTCGACCGATCCCGTCTCGCCGGGCGCGATCTGCCAGGTGAAGGTCGACTTCGCCTTCGCCAACGACATCACCGCGCCCCCGGCCATCAAGGAGTTCCGCAAGATGGGCGGCAAGCGGGTCTTCGACCCGCAGCGCTGCGCCATCCTGCCCGACCACTTCACGCCGAACAAGGACATCGCGTCGGCCGAGCAGGCCAAGCAGGCCCGGGTGTTCGCCCGCGAGCAGGAGCTGCTCTATTGGGAGGTCGGCCGGGTCGGCGTCGAGCACGCCTTCCTGCCCGAGCTGGGCCTGACCCTCCCCGGCGAGATCGTCGTCGGCGCCGACAGCCACACCTGCACCTACGGCGCGCTCGGCGCGCTGGGCACCGGCATGGGCCAGACCGACCTGGCCGCCATCTGGGCGCTGGGCGAGACCTGGCTGCGCGTCCCGGAGACGGTCAAGGTCGTCATCGACGGCGAGCCGTCGCGGTGGATCGGCGGCAAGGACCTGATCATCGCCCTGATCGGCATGATCGGCGTCGAGGGCGCGCGCTACAAGTCGCTGGAGTTCCACGGCACGGCCCTGGCGCACCTTTCGCAGGACGACCGCTTCACCATGGCCAACATGGCCATCGAGGCGGGCGGCAAGTGCGGCCTCTTCGTCCCCGACGAGACGATGCTGGCCTACGCCGACGCCCGCAAGGCGCGCGACTTCACGCCCATCTATCCCGACGCGGACGCGACCTACAGCCGCGTCGTGGAGATCGACGCCTCGCGGATCGAGCCGACCGTCGCCCTGCCGCACCTGCCCGGCAACGCCAAGACCGCCCGCGAGTGCGCCTCCATGGAGATCGACCAGGTCTTCATCGGCAGCTGCACCAACGGCCGCCTGCGCGACCTGGAGATCGCGGCGAACATGCTCAAGGGCAAGCGCGTCCACGAGCGCGTCCGCCTGGTCGTCGTCCCGGCCACCTACGAGGTCTACAACGAGGCCCTCGATCGCGGCTGGATCCGCATCTTTACCGACGCCGGAGCGGCGGTCTGCACGCCCACCTGCGGCCCCTGCATGGGCGGCCACATGGGCATCCTCGCCGAGGGCGAGCGTTGCGTCTCGACCAGCAACCGCAACTTCGTCGGCCGCATGGGCCACCCGAAGAGCGAGATCATCCTCGCCGGCCCGGCGGTCGCCGCCGCCAGCGCGCTCCTCGGCCGCGTCGCCGACCCGCGCGATATTCTGGCGTAGTTATCGATTTGTTGTCGAGGTGTTGTCGATCGATGGTCGTGGTAAGTCTCCCTCCGCCCCGCTTGGCGGGGCACCTCCCTCCAGAGGGAGGCGGAGCATGGCGCGAGCGGTGTATAGGG
>DAIRUD010000424.1:0-2063 GCA_036803565.1 Synergistaceae bacterium
GCATGGGCGGGTTCGCCGCCAGCAGGGGAAGCCCGGCGGTCAAGGTTCCCGCCGGACAGATGTATTTGCAGAAGCCCGGATCGCCGACGCGTTTGCCGGACAGGGGAATCGCGACGACGAAAACGAGGAGCAGGACGTACTTGACGCCGCGCGGCCAGCGGCGCGCCGCTGGCGTCGGCTCCCGGCGGCGGAAGGGCGAGATGCGGTGGACCAGCTCCTGCATCAAACCGAAGGGGCAGAGCCAGCCGCAGACGGCCCTGCCGAGCAGCGCCCCGAAGGCCATGAGCGTCCCGACGACGTAAAAGCTGAAGTGGAAACGTGCCGCGCCGAGGACGGCCTGCAGGGCTCCCAAAGGGCAGGCACCCAACGCGCCGGGGCAGGAGTAGCAGTTCAGCCCCGGCACGCAGAACGATTTCAGCGGTCCCTTATAGATCCCTCCCCGCAGAAACCCGGGGAGATAGGCGTTCCCGAGCAGAAGGGAGGCCCATTGGACGACGCGGCGGCGCATCGCCTATCCGATACCGATGCACTCCAGGCAGATGTTGACCGCCTTGACGAGGACCGTGCGCACCTCGCCCCGCTGCCACCCGATCAGGGCGAAGGCGACGCCGAGGAGCAGGAGCGCGGCCGCGCGTTTGTTGCGCACGGCGCTATTGGACGAGTTTCAGAGCTTTCTCGAGCTCCTTGCGGTAGTCCTTTTCCGAGCGGGAGCCGACGATCGGCTCGCCGACGACGTTGCCCTTGGCGTCCACGAAGATCGTCGTGGGAACCGCCGACACCGTCCGCAGGTAGTCGTTCATGTCCGACACGGGAAGAATGTTCAGGAAATCGGCTTTCGCGTCCTTCACGATCTCCAGCGCGTCATCGAGGGTCTCCCGGTCCTGGACGTCCAGGACGATGCCGACGAGGCGCGTCCCCTCGGGCATGGAGCGGCCCAGGTTGCCGAGGTCGGGCATCTCGTCGATGCAGGGCGGGCAGAAGGTGCCCCAGAGGTTGACCATCGTCAGCTTGTTCTCGGCGAAGATCGCGTTGGTCACGTCCTCGCCGTGGATGTTCTTGGACTGGAAGGGCGGGAAGACGGTCGCCGCGTTCGAGGGCGCGAGAGCCCCGGCCAGGTATGCGCCGATAATCGCGAGGAGCAGGAGCGGTAGGACGAATTTTCTTTTCATATTGGTGGTGCCTCCTTGAGTATGATGCGTCCCGCGAGGGGGCGTGTCGGCATAGTATACACGATTCTCGACGAATTTGGTACACTTTACAATCGGCAGAAAACGCGATTGCGGATCGGGAAATGTGGTATACTTAAACTTGCCGTGCAAAACGGCGGATGTCGGTATATTCATGGAAGGGATGATGATTTGTTGAAGTTTTCCACGTTGCTGATCTTCACGCTGTGTCTGTCGCTCGTCTTCGTCGCCGGTTTCGCGGCCTCCGCGCACGCCGCGGACAAGGAGCACAAGCGCCCCGTCGCGACGTTCCAGACCAATATGGGGACGTTCGAGATCGAGTTGTTCGACGACCTCGCGCCCAAGACGGTGCAGAACTTCGTCGACCTCGCGGCTAAAAAATATTACGACGGCGTGATCTTCCACCGCGTCATCGACGGCTTCATGATCCAGGGCGGCGACCCGACCGGTACCGGCCGCGGCGGCCCCGGTTACGTGATCGAGGACGAGTTCGGCAAGGATCTCAAGCACGACGTCCCCGGCATTCTCTCCATGGCCAACACCGGGCAGCCCAACACCGGCGGCGCGCAGTTCTTCATCACGCTCGTCCCCACCCCTTGGCTCGACGGCAAGCACGCGATCTTCGGCAAGGTCGTGAAGGGCATGGACGTCGTGGAGGCCATCGGCAAGGTCGAGACGGGTCCCGCCGACAAGCCGGCCAAGGACGTCGTCATGGAGAAGGTCACCGTTTCGGGAGCCGCGGCGACGAAGTAGGCACCATTCGCGAGGCAGACGACGTTGCGCGCCGGAATCCGCGACGCGCGGCGTAAAACGACAGAGGAAGGGGCTTCGGTGCGAAATCAACCGGGGCCCCTTCCTCTGTCGTTTTTGTGGATT
>DAIRUD010000425.1:0-2062 GCA_036803565.1 Synergistaceae bacterium
CGCGCCCGTCGAGTTTTCCTTGGTTATTTGCTCCGCCGAAGCGGCGTTCAGGCGACGCGGATGCGACGATCCCCCGCCGTGAAGGCGCCGATAACCGTCGTGTGCGGAAAGGCGCCGCGCAGGCGGATCGCCAGATCTTCCGCCGCGTCCCGCGCAACGGCCAGCAACAGCCCCCCCGAAGTCTGCGGGTCGAAGAGTACGTCGGCGATGTGCTGCCTTTCGCCCGACGCTTCGCAGTCCACCCTGTCGCCCGTGTGCTCCCGGTTTGCGTAGGCGCCCGCCGGGATCATGCCCATCGCGGCCATCCCGCCGACCTGCGGCAGCAGCGGCAGGCGGTCGCCGTAGAGCGTGAGCGCGAGGCCGTCGTCCAGCATGTCCAGCGCGTGCCCGGCCAGGCCGAAGCCAGTCACGTCCGTGCAGGCGTGGATGTTTGCGCGCAGGGCGTCGGGGATGTCGGCGCGCCGGATGTCGTTCAGCGCCGCCATGCTCTCGATCGCGGTCCGCGTCGCCTCCTCCGGGAACAGACCGGCTTTGATCGCCGTGACGGCGATGCCGGTGCCCAGCGGTTTCGTCAGGAGAAGGGCGTCCCCCTCCCGCGCGCCGCGCACGCGCCATTCCTTTCCCACCGCGACCTCGCCGAAGACGGCGAGCCCGTATTTCGGCTCCTCGTCCTGCACGCTGTGTCCCCCAGCGAGGAGCGCCCCCGCCTCGCACACCTTCGCCGCGCCTCCGGCGAGGATGTCCTGAAGCGTTTCGATCGGCGCACATGCGGTCGGAAAGCCCACGACGTTCAGGGCGATCAGGGGCCTGCCGCCCATTGCGAAGACGTCGCTCAGGGCGTTGGCCGCCGCGATTTCGCCGAAGCGCGCCGGGTCGTCCACCACCGGGGTGATGAAGTCCACGGTCAGGATGCCGAGGCGGCGTTCGTCAATGCGCCAAAGCGCGGCGTCCTCCCCGCCTCCCCAGGAGGCCAGCAGGGCGTCGTCGTCCGCTGGCGGCAGTCCGTTCAAGATTTGCTCCAGCACCGCTGGAGGAATCTTGGCCGCTCAGCCGGAGGTGCGGGCCATTTCGGTCAAGCGCATGTGGACCACCACCTTTCGAGCGTGTGCGAATTTACAGTGAAGCGGCGTTGCGTCCGCAGCTTGCATGCCCCTATTTTAGCCGAATGGAGGGGGTTTGGGCAGGGAGACCGTGTGTGTTCTTCCTTGTGTGTGGTGCCAAATTGCGAGTGTGGCGGAATGTTATCGCGAAACGCTTGATTGTCACTGAAGGCAACCGGGCATTATCGCGCGCCGTCTCCCCGGGGAGCGTGCAGTGCGCGGGCGTGTACGACGTCGCCGACGAGGAAGGCGGTCCGTCGTCCATCGCACTCCAGGACGATCGCGCCGTCCGGCGCGATATCGACGGCGCGGCCGACGTGCTCCCCCTCGTCGGTGAGGATGCGGATATCCCGTCCCAGCGTGTCGCAATAGACCTTGTAGATCTCCATGAGGCGCGTTGGTCCGTCCGCCGCTTCGAGCAGGTCGACGAGCGGGTCGAGTTCCGACAGCACGGCCGCCAGCAGGGCGGCGCGGTCGACGGGCCGCCCGCGCGCCAGCAGCAGGGAGGTTGCCGCGGGGCGGTCGGGGGAATCGAGAGGCGGCAGCTCCGCCTCCGTCCGGTTCGCGTTGATGCCGATGCCCAGGACCGCATAGGCCAGCGTCGCGGCGTCCGCGGCGCTCTCGCAGATGATGCCGCAGAGCTTGCGGCCGTCGAGCAGCACGTCGTTCGGCCACTTGACGGCGGCCCGCCGTTCGTCCTCGATGAGCGCGCGGACGGCCCGGACGACGGCGCAGGCGGCGGCAAAGCAGAGGGAGGGGGCTTGGGCGGGCGGCATCGCCGGGCGAAGGACGACGGAAAACATCAGGTCGCGGCCGGGCAGGGAGTGCCAGGCGCGGTCGCGGCGTCCTCTTCCGGCGCTCTGATAATCGGCGACGAAAACCGTCCCGTGCGGCGCGCCCCGGCGCGCGGCCTCCTTGGCGGCGATTTGCGTCGACGGCATCTCCGGGGCGGCGTGAATCTC
>DAIRUD010000426.1:0-2053 GCA_036803565.1 Synergistaceae bacterium
CCATCGCCGGTTCGACGAGTTCCGGCAGGCGGTCGACGCTCCAGTGCGAGACGCCCGGCAGGGACTCGATCGGTCGGGAAACTCCATCGCCGGGGCAGAGGAAAAACGGCAGGATCAGGTGGCGCGGCTCCAGCGTCACCTCCGTCAGCATGTTTCGCAGCGTCGGGTTCTCCCGGACGCGGCGCATTCTTACGATTGGAAAATAACGCATCGTGCTCCTCCTTCGGCGGTCGTTTCCCATATGATATGCGAATCGGGAAAGATTTCCAGTGCCGAAGCGCATTTTCTTCGAAGCACGGCGGAGGGGTTCGCCGCGGGAAACGCACCCGCCTCTTCCCGCCGGTGCGACATACCGGCCCGTGGCGATTTCATCGCCTCGGAACGGCGGCACAGACACCGGCTGCGGGAACTGGCGATCACAAGTCCCGGCGGGTGTTTCTATCAGGTACCCGTAAGGCAAACCTTTAAGTGCCGGGCTTTCGCCACGAAACCGGTTCCCACTCGCGCTTGCGAACAAGTTCGAAGCGGCCGTTGGCAAACCGGTATTGCTCCCGGCAAAACAGCTCGGGTCGCGGATTGGGGATCGGGTCGTCGAAATCGCCGTCGTAGTAGGAATAGACGACGTAATAGTCGATGGATACGGTATCTTCGTTGATCTCGAATTGCGTGAAACGTTCGATATCCTCGTAACCGAAGCGGTTTTCCAGCAGCAGTGCGTCCACCGCGACGCCCTTTTCGTCGTAACCGAGCAGTTCGATATTCAGGCAGACGGTATCCGCCTCACCCCTGTTGTTGTACAACACGAGCCGCCATGAGCCGTCCGTCGCCCGAAATCGCCCGACCTCGCAATAACGCGTCTCCGAATCGACGGCGTGGAGACCGAAAAAATGCCCCTGTCGGGGAAGCCGCATCTCCTCCTCCGTAAAGGCGGCGGCGCTTCCCGCATTTGCGGGATGGAGGCGAAACTCGGTGACGACGGGATCCCTGACGTAATATCCGGCCAATTGCGCCGATGTGATCGGAAAGCGCGGGGGGGCGTCGGAGGCAAAAACACGCTCCGCGCGAGGCGACAGGCAGAGCGCAAGCAAAAGGATCCACGGCAGGAGGCGTCGTACCGAGAGCACAAGCCGACCGTCCCTTCGCTCAGCCATTCCGTCCGGCCTGCCCGCGCAATGCCGGTTATGCGCCGCGACGCCGCAAATACCATTCCGAAGAACGCTCCAGCCCCTCGCGCAGCAGGATCTTCGGTGCGTACCCCAGAATCCGCCGCGCCTTCTCCACCGAGGCGAGGGAGTGCGGAATGTCCCCGGGGCGGAAATCCTCGTATACGGGCCGCAGGTCCGGCGACGCCCCGGCAAGGTCGCGGATCGCCTCGAAGAGCTCGTTCAACGTCGTCCGCTGCTCGCAGGCGATGTTGAAGGCCGTGCCGAACGCCGCGGGGTCGGCGGTCGTCGCCGCGAGGATATTCGCCTCCACGACGTTGTCCACGTAGCAGAAGTCGCGCGACGTGCTGCCGTCCCCATAGACGACCGGCCGCTCGCCACGCTCGAGGGCGTCGAACCAGCGGGGGATGACCGCGGCGTAGGCCCCGTTGGGATCCTGTCTGGGGCCGAATACGTTGAAATACCTAAGGCCGACGCACTCCATGCCGAAGACGCGGGTATAGAGTTCGGCGGTCTCCTCGTTCATCGCCTTGCTGAGCGCATACGGAGAGAGCGCCAGCCCCGTCTCTTCCTCGACCTTCGGCAGCGTCGGCGCATCGCCGTAGACCGAACTGGAGGAGGCATACACGACGCGCGCGATGCCGCGGTCCCGCGCCGCCGTCAACAGCGCCTCGAAACCGATGACGTTGGCCCGGAACGTCGCGTGCGGATCCTCCAGCGAGCGCGGGACGGAGCCCAGGGCCGCCATGTGGAGGATGCGGTCCACCCCCTCGCACGCGGCAAAACAGGCGTCGTAGTCGGTAACGTCCGCCTCGCGCATCTCGAAGCGCTCCGCCGCCCCACCGGCCCGGCGGACAACGTCCTCGACGTTGCTCCGGCGGCCGGTGGCG
>DAIRUD010000427.1:0-2050 GCA_036803565.1 Synergistaceae bacterium
GTGGGGCTCCGCCCCACCCCCCGGCAGGGGATTGCAATCCCCTGCACCCCTGTGTTCGCAAGGAAATATCTCAATGTCGATCCGTTCCGGGCCCTCCTTCCGGGGGGCGTCGGCAAATGCGGACGGCGGCATTCGGCGTTTTTTCTCCGAACGCGCAAGCGTATCCGCGCGTCGCGGAAGTATCTATTTTGCGGATTCTTCCGTTCTCTCGACGAACAGCTCCTGAATTCCCCCCTTTGCCAAGTCGACGTAACCCCGGTCGGTGAGTTTGAGCTCGGGGATGACCGAGAGCGAGAGGAAGCTCAGGGCCATGTACGGCTGCGGAAGCGTGGCGCCCATCTCCTCCGCCGTCTGGATCATCTTGGTAATGGCGCGCGAGAGCGGCCCCGGCTCGAGGTTGCTCATGAGGCCGCCGATCGGCAGGGGCAGCGTCGCCAGCAGGCTGTCCCCCTCGGCGGCGACGAGGCCGCCCCGGCTCTCGAAGAGGTAGTTCATGGCGGTGGCGATGGAGGCGTCGTCGGTCCCGACGGCGATGAAGTTGTGGGCGTCGTGGGCCACGGAGGAGGCGATGGCTCCGCGCTTGAGGCCGAAGCCGGTGGCGAACCCGATCGCCCTGCGCCCGGTGCCCCGGTTCTTCTCGATCACGACGAGCTTGAGGATGTCGCGCGCGGGGTCGGACACGACGCAGCCGTCGCGCTCCGTCGGCGGCATGATCCGTTCCTTGGAGAGGACGACGCCGGGCAGCACCTCCACGACGCGGATGTCGCGGCCGGGGGCGGCCGGAACCCGCAGGGAGTCGGCGGCGACGGTCATGTCGACCGTGCTCGTGCCCGGCAGGTCGGCGGTCATCGGCGCGTAGGTCGTGAAGAGCGGCTTGCCGTCCTCGGCGACGAGGTTGCCCCGCTTCCAGACCTTCAGCGCCCGGCATTCCTCCAGGGAGGAGACCATCACGATGTCGGCGATGCGCCCCGGTGCGATCGCGCCACGGTCCCACATGCGGAAGTAGTTGGCGGGGTTGATGGTGACCATGGCGGCGGCGATCAGGGGGCGGACGCCGCGCTCGATCAGCAGGCGGACCTTGTGGTCCATATGGCCGTTGTAGAGGATGTGGCTGGCGGTGAGGTCGTCGCTGACCGCCATGCAGCGGGCGAAGCGCGCCTCGTCCTCCAGCAGGATCTCGGCCAGGTCCTCCAGGTTGTGCTCCGTCGCGCCCTCGCGCATCATCACCCAGATGCCGCGACGCAGTTTTTCCCGCGCCTCCTCGGCGAAGTTGCTCTCGTGGTCGGCGTCGCAGCGGGAGATGAGGTAGGCGCAGAGGTCGCGTCCGGTCACGCCGGGAAGGTGCGCCGTGCGCACGCGGTCCTGCGACGCGGCGATCTTCGACCAGACGTAGTCGTCCCCGGCGATCAGGCCGGGGTAGTTCATCATCTCGCCCATGTGCGTGCACCAGCCGTTGTTGTAGCAGGCCATGGTCTGGAAGACCTCGATCTCCTGGTACGGCGTCTCGAAGGCCGAGGCGGGGACGCAGGAGGGGGCGGCGAAGAAGGCGTCGAGCGGTGTCCGCAGGGACTCCCGCCACATGAACTCGATGCCGGGCAGGCCGCAGGTGTTGGCGATCTCGTGGGGGTCGGGCAGGACCGTCGTGGTGCCCAGCGGCAAGACGGCGGCGGCGAACGTCGCGGGAGCCAGCATCGTGCTCTCGATGTGCACGTGCCCGTCGATCATGCCGGGCATGAGCACCGTCCCGTCGGCGTCGACCTCGCGGATGCCCTCGTAATCGGGGCCGATGCCGACGATGACGCCGTCCTTGATCGCGATGTCGGCGCGCTCGTACTCGAGGGAGAGAACGTTGGCGATCCTTCCCCCCTTGATGACCAGGTCGCTGGGGATGTCTCCCCGCGCCGCAGCCAGAAGCTCTTTCATGCATTTCACGCCTTTCGTGAAATAAAAGTTTTGTACGAAAAGTCATCGCCCGCTCCGGGCGCGGTTCGGCCATCATGGGGCCTATGCCAGGTATTTTACTGCATTTTTCTCGATGCGGAAGGGGGGC
>DAIRUD010000428.1:0-2049 GCA_036803565.1 Synergistaceae bacterium
TTAAACGCCCGCCGCGCGTGTAGTTGAAGACGGGGCCGTCCAGGCAGACATAGGCGTCGTCGATCTTGCAGTGGCCGCACTTGCCGATGCCGCAGCACATCTTGCGCTCGTACGAGATCCAGAGGTTCTCCTCGCGGAAACCGAAACCGCGCAGGCCCTCGATGGAGAACTTCATCATCATCGGGGGGCCGACGACGACGGCGACCGCCCGCGAGACGTCCTTGAGGCGCAGGGCCGCGATGTGCTCGGTGACGAGCCCGACCTGGCAGACGGGGTTGGCGTCGTCCTCGCCCATGCAGTCCACGGTGAGAATGACGTTGGCGCTGCGCTTCCAGCGCGCGAGGTCGTCGAAGAAGAGGATGTCGGAGGGGCTTTTGAAGCCCGCGATCAGCGTCAGGCCGTCGACCTCCTCGGGATGGCGGGCGAAGTGGTCCACGACGCCCCGCACGGGGGAGAGTCCGGTGCCGCCGGCGATGACGACCAGTTCCTTGCCGCGGTAATCGTCCAGGTCGAAGCCGTTGCCGTACGGGCCGCGCAGGAAGAGGGCGAGCGGCCCGTCGTCCGCGGTGCGGGAGAAGAGCTCGTTCGTCACCCGGCCGACGCGGCGGATGGTCAGGTCGACCGTCCCGTCGCCGATGCCGCTGACCGAGATGGGCGCCTCGCCGTACGTGGGGATCGAGACCTCGAAAAACTGGCCCGGGCGGACGTCGCCCGCGTAGGCCATGCGAAAGGTGTACTCGATGTCGGTGTGCTTGTGGATCTCCCGCACCTCGGAACGAAAGGGGATGTATTCGTTGTGTCTATGCGTCCGCATGCCGCTCCTCCTTCCCCGTTTCGCGCGCGGCCTCCCGGGCGAGGCGGTTGATCGACTCCGCGAAGGAGATATACTCCGGGCAGATGTCGTCGCATCGTCCGCAGCCGACGCACATGTGATAGCCGAAACGCTTCTTGTAGTCGTGGATCTTGTGCAGGTTCTTGAAGCGCATGCGCTGTCCGTTGGTCTTGCGGTACGAGCCGCCCCCGGCGACGTCCGTGAAGCCGTCCACCATACAGGAGGCCCAGACGCGCCTGCGCTCGCCGACGCGGCCGTTGTCGGTGTAGAAGACGTCCTGCATGGTGAAACAGGTGCAGGTCGGACAGACGAAGTTGCAGCGACCGCAGTTGATACAGCGCGCGTCGTACGTCTCCCACAGGGGGAGCTCGGCGACGTCGTCCGGCAGCGTGTCGAGGATGCGCACATGCGTCGGGGTGTCCTCTACGAAGGGGACGTCCTCCGGTGGCACGGCCTCCCCGTGGCGCTCGAAAATCACCTCCCACGCGGCTTCGCGGCAGTCGACGACGAAGTCGCCGTCGCGGACGAAAAGGGCGGCGTCGTAGCCGTCGCTGCGGTTCGTGCCCATGTCGACGCAGAAGCAGCTGTCGAAGGGTTGCGGGCAGCCGATGACGACGAACTTGACCCGCTCCCGCAGGCGGCGATAGTAGTGGTCTTCAAACGCATTGCGCAGGTAGATCTCGTCCAGCCGTTGGACGGCGTGCAGGTCGCAGCTGCGCAGAAAGACGATCGCGCCCTCCCGCGCCTTGCGGGAGAGGACTTCGGCGTCCGCCTCCTTCACCGTCTCCTCGGTGAAGAAAAAGAGCGTCTGCGAGATCGGCAGGAGAACCTCCTTGAAGGAGTAGGCGGTTTTCTCGTCAAGCACGATCTCCCCGGCTTGCGCGACCTCTCCGTAGCGCACCACGTCCGCGTCGGAGTAGGGGCCCCCTTCGGGATAGCGGAGCGGGGCGTAGACGCCGTTGCCGCCCGCTCCGCTCCATTCGGCGATGACCGCGTCCAGGCCCGCCTTCGTCAACCTGTAACTGCCCATGGTTCCGCACCCTCTTTCGTCTGTATGGTTTCCCACCCGCCGTTGCGGCGGGCGGAATCGGCCTATGCGTCCTCCCGCGAGATTGGGAAATAGGGGATGGCGACGAGCAGCGGGCCGCCGATGGTGAAGATTAGGAGAATCCCGAAGCCGACGTAAGCGCCGGCCAGCATCGACGCGACGAAGTAAC
>DAIRUD010000429.1:0-2049 GCA_036803565.1 Synergistaceae bacterium
CGGCAATCCCTCCTCGCGCGTGACATCGCGCAAGCCGAAGGAAATGACGAATATCTCCTGTCGGCAATCCGGGCATTTGTCCTCCAGCAACTGCCCCAGGCGCTCCGGGTCTTCCAGGAGCGCGCTCCCGTAAAGGCGGAGCAATTCCTTCGCTATTTCGACCGGCCTTTCGTTCAACGCGCTTCCCTCTTCCAAACGGATCGTGATGCCCGGCGACTGCGCGATATTCTCATTTCGCGGCAAAGCGAATCGCAGGCTCCCGCCGCGATCATCGCGATCGGGCGAGATGTACGGGACGCACGGCGACCGCGCACCCGAACGATCGAATTATACATGAAATTCCACGCCTGGCCGTCCGTGCGGCTCGATTGAAATTCACGGAATTCCGTAGGACGCCCGGGAGAAGATCGGATATACTATACCCATCCGACGATTGGCGAAGAGGGGAGCGACGGGATGTGAAGAAGTGCGGTGCGTATCAGATGCGGATCCCGGTGGCGGACCTGCTCGATCATCCCGACGCTCAGCTTTCGCGAGATATCCTCTCCCCGTCCGGGGCCATCGTCCTCGTCCCCGGCAACGTACCCATCGCCAAGATCTCCCGGGGCATCGACGATCCGCAACGCATCATCCGCGCGCTGGAGAACATCGGGCTCAATTCCGTGGATATCGTCGTGCCGCACCGTTTGGACCGCCGCGAACTCGACGCCCGCATCGAAGAGATCCAACCCCCGCTGACGTCTCCGGACAAGCGCGTACTGCGCAGGGCGGAGTCGTTTTTCGAAAAACTGTACCGGGACGCCACGATCTATCAACGCTTCAGCATCCCCAGGAGCACCGTGGAGGACATTGCCCGCGCGCTGTCGAACGAGGTCGTCAAGATCTCGCAGATCGCGCTGGCCCTGATATCCGCCGGACAGGAAGCCTATTCGCAGAACCACGCCATCAACGTCTCGCTGCTCGCGGGCTATCTGGCGCTCAAGCTGTCGGAATCGGACAGGGTTCCCCGGAACCTCATCGAAAAAGCCGTCCTCGCGGGACTGCTGTTCGACGTCGGCAAGCTGGCGATTCCGCGCGAAATCGCCGGGAAGGACGGCAAGCTCGACGATGCGGAACACGCCATCATGCGCGGGCACGTCCTGCAGAGCGCCTCCATCTGCAAGACATCCGGCATCGGCGACAAGGAACTCCTCGCAGGCATCCTGACCCACCATGAAAAGTTCAACGGCTCCGGCTATCCTCGCGGCCTTCTCGGGCCGCAGATCCCCCTCCTCGGCAGGATTCTCTCCGTGGCGGACACCTTCGACGCCATGACCTCGGACCGAGTCTATCGAAACGCCGTTTCCGCGAAGAACGCCTTCGACCACATTATGAACGCCAGCGACAGCGAGTTCGACCCGGACATCTGTCGGGTGTTCATCTTCGGGATGGGCATCTATCCTCCGGGCAGCATCGTCCAACTCTCGGACGACCGCGTGGCGACGGTCGTGGCGATGACCCCGGGCAACCTCTTGCAACCGAAGGTCGCAGTGGAAAACGGCGATGCGCTGGCCATCGTGGACCTCGCCGAGGGCGGATTGTACATCAAGCGATCCGTCGACGGGTTGCCACGCAGCGCGTTGGACTTTTCCGGAAAACGATAAAACGCCCGAAATTGTATGAATAGAAAACCCCGGCGGAGCGACGGCGAAACATCGGAACGGAGAGAGGGATTCAACAGAACCGACTCTTCCGGCCAGGCGCTGGGCGAGGCAGCGTGGGCACAAACCAAGGCGTGGGAATCGGAGTCCCGCGAAATGAAAATGCTCTACGCGGAACCGCTGTAGATTTCGACGATTTCCGCAGTCGCGCCGCCCCGCTCGAAGCGCAGATCGACGGCATCCCCCTGGGCCAGCGCGTCGGCGTCGGTGACAGCACGGCCGGCGGCGTCGCGGCAGATGGCATAGCCCCGCGCCAAGACGGCCAGCGGCGAGAGGGCGTGCAAACGCCCCGCAAGGGCTTCCAAGCGCTCCATCTCCGCATTCAGGCGAACGCCATGGCGCATGGTCA
>DAIRUD010000430.1:0-2044 GCA_036803565.1 Synergistaceae bacterium
CGAGGCGCCGGGTGTCGGCCGCCTCCCCTCGCCCTCCTTCATCCGCCTGCTGCGCCGCCTTGCCGCTCCGTTTTCCAATCCGGCGAGCGAGGAACGATTCCGGAGCTTCATCACAAGGACGTACAAGGATAAGGGGAAGAAACTGTACGTGGACTACAAGGCGTTGCAGCTATTCGCAACCGACCTGTCGCTGTACCGCATCTGCAACCCGAAGAACGAGCGTCAGTCCATAACCGGCGCATTGACGGGCCGCCTCGAGAAAACCTACGAGAACGAGGGCGAACAGTTCGCCGAAGCGCTGATGTCTCGCTGGCATTTCTACGCGCCCTATGCGGCGGACATCTCCCGCACGCAGGATATGGACGATATCGCCCACATTCTCGCGGAAGCGTTCAGTCAAGCCATCCGCGAAACCGGAGTGGACCCCAACGCCACCGCGGACAGCCTGGGGCTCGAATTCCGCCACCTGGCCCTGCTGGACTACACGTCGATTTTTAAGAACACGATCAACGCCTACAAGGACTACAAAGGGATCTATGTCGCGGACTGCGAGCGCTGACCCATCACGCCGCGCGTCCTCGCAGCGAAGGAGGAGTATGTTGGTGGAGGTTAAGATGAGGAAACGGGCATATCCCGCATACCACATGTTCCGGCGCATTCTGACGGCTTCTATCGTGTGCCTTTTCGTCGCGCTGTTCTGCTCGGCACATGCATCCGCGGCGGCGCAACGCACAAGCGACGACCCAGGCGGGTTCGAAATTTTCCGCTGGGGCGATTCGCTGGCGACGGCGCAGAAAAAAATGGAGGAAGCGGGATTCCGCCTTCGCGGGCGCGACTCGCGGCAGAACTTGGCGCAGGATGTCACCGCCTACACATTCGTCAATGGAACCATCCTGGATCGATATGCGCCCGTCGCTTCGCTCCACTTCTATAAAGGCCGCCTCTTCCTGACGGCCTTCGAGTTCGGCGGGAACCCGCAGGACGTGCTTGCCTCCGTGCTCGCCTCCCTCGAGGAGAAATTCGGGCACCCGCACGACGCCTTCATGGGCATCCAGGACGCGGGATGGAGCGAGCGGCCCCGGTGGCGCCTCGGCAGGACATCCATCATCGTGGAGGCGCCGAGCGGCAACGGGCAGATCCGCTTATACGCCTACAGCGGCACGAGTACGTCGGATCGCCTGAGCGGCATTCTGCCCGACTCCGCGCCGCAACGACGCGCCCCCTCGCGGCGCCCGCTGGAGCTTCGCGAGGAGCCGCAGAGACGCGCGCCGGAGGAACAACCGCGACAGGAAACGCAACCCGAACCACAGAGACCTCGGGGTGGGACCAATCCGCCCGAGACGAAACGACCGCCTTCGACACCCGCCGCGATGGGTGGTTTGCCGTTGCCCAACGACGCGGGCTTCAACAACGTTCCCTGGAACGCCCCGGTGGAAGTCGCCATACAGCGCGTCCCAGGCCTCCAACGTATCGTCGACAGCTCCCTGCCGACGGATGTCGCCGCGTACGGAACGCAAACTTCCTATGAGATCCTGGGCGGAGCGGCCAACGTCACCATCGTCTATCGCTTCCTCAACGGCAAACTGAACGAAGTGCGCTTCTACCAGGACACGGAGAGCCGCAAGGGCGGTTTCGCCCAGGTGGCGGAGGCAATGGCGAAACTCTACGGCAGGCCCGCAAACAGCGGCGGCCCGCAATCGCGTTACTGGTCGCACAAACGCCACGGAACGGACCTCCGCAACCACGAGCGCGGCTTTACGATCACCTTCTCCAGCTGGGTCGAAGCGCCGTAGACCGCCCGCAACATTCCGAATATCCAATATATGCAAAATCGAGGGGAGGAGCTGCAAAGCAGCCCTCCCCTTTCCTCTTTTCATGCGTGACAATCGCCTGTGCCCTGCGCGACAAAGGCACGTCAGTATTATGCCAAGCGGGGCGGCGGGAAAGCGCGACCGCCAAAGCCGACGATTACCATAACGCGAACCACTCCGCAGTCGGGCGATCCACAATAATTCCATTTTTAGATCAAGTCAATTATTTCAAG
>DAIRUD010000431.1:0-2040 GCA_036803565.1 Synergistaceae bacterium
CGCAGTGCCGCGCCGGAGAGCTCCGCCACCCTGCGCGCGTCCGCCAGCTCGAACACCGGCTGGAAGGCGGTCTTTACGAAGTACGGCGCGGCGTCCGCCCCCGCCCGCGTCGCGGCGTGGAGCAAATAGGAGGAGTCGACGCCGCCGGAAAAGCCGAGCGCGAACCTCGGGTGTCCTCTAAAAAAATCGTCCAGTTCCATCTGCCGCGTCCTTTCCCTTCGGGCCGTGCCAGAAGTGCTAGAATAACGGTATTGTAAAAGCATATCACGAAAAAGGGGAGTCGGCTTTTGAGAATCGTTGTGATCGACGGCCAGGGCGGCGCGCTGGGCAAAAGCGTCGTCGAGATGTTGAAGAAACGGGCCGTGGCGGCCGAGATCGTCGCCATCGGGACGAACAGCGCCGCGACGGCCGCCATGCTCGGCGCGGGCGCGGACTGCGGCGCGACCGGGGAGAACTCGGCCGTCGTCGTGACGCGGGATGCCGACATCGTCCTGGGCCCCATCGGCATCCTCTCCGCCGACGCCATGCTGGGGGAGATCACGCCCGCCATCGCCAGGGCGGTCGGGGAGTGCCGCGCGAAGAAAATTCTCATCCCGGTGAGCCGCTGCAACGTCGTTGTCGTGGGGACGAAGGACCTTCCCTATGCGGAGCGCGTGCGCATGGCCGTGGATCTGGCCGAGGCCGAGGTTGGGGCGATGCGCGGGGCTTGACTCGGCGGCGTATTTGTAATAATCTTGCAGGGCGATGCCGCGAAGGCATCGAAGCGCCATGAAGGCACACACCGCAGAAGCGGAGTCGCCTCATGGTTTTTTCTTTTTCAAGGCATGAGGCGGTTGCCTCCAATAATTTCATCCATCTAAGGAGAGAGTCGTCCCATGCGTAAATTTTTCGTTTCACTTGCAACGTTTGCCCTGCTTTTCACCGCCGCGTCCGCCGCGCTTTCCCACGAGCTGATCGTCAGGCCGACCCAGATGGAGGCCTCCGCCGGGGAGACGCTCCCGATCGAACTGCACTCGACGCACAAGTTCATCGTGCCGGAGGAGGTCGAGGACATCTCCTGCATTACCGCCGGGATCATTCGCGACGGCAAGCTGGTGGCGTCCGAACTGACCGGCAACGAGCCCGAACTGCGGATCGACTTCTCGGTGAAGCTCGAGGGCGCAGGGGCCGCCGTCGTCGCGGCGAACAAAGTCGGTTCGATCTGGTCCGCCACCAACGAGGGGGGCCGGAGCGGCAGCAGGAGGGAGCTCGAGGACGAGGGGCTGAAGGTGCTCGTCAGCACCCGCATCGATAAATACGCGAAAGCCGTCGTCAATGCCTCCGCGGGCGACGCGGGATTCGGCGCGCTTGCCGGGCAGGACCTCGAGATCGTGCCGCTGGACAACCCCGCCGAGGCGCGCGTGGGGGATTATTTCCGGGTCAGAATCCTGCATCTCGGCCAACCGGCCTCGGTCCCGGTCTGGGCGACCTACGACGGCTTCTGCACGGAGCACGAGTCCACCTACGCCTACTACACGGAGTCCGGAGCCGACGGCACGGCCTTCGTCAAGATCACGTCGCCCGGCCTCTGGATCGTCCGCACCAGCAAGGAGCGGGACCCCGGAGCGGAAGGGGAGTACGATTCGCGCACACTGCGCTCGACGCTCGTCTTCTCGGTTCGGTAAGGCTGGCGGGGCGGCGTGCGCACATACTGCATCATGCTGTTGGCCGCGGGGCTGCTGGTTTGCGGCCCCGCAGCCGCATCGGCCCACGGGACGGGCTATCGGCTGCTCGATGACAGCCCCTCCGTGGCGCTGGAATTTTATTATTCGACCGGCGGCGCGATGAGTTATTTGGAGGCAAAGGTCTATTCGCCCGGTGACGAAAAATTCGCCCACCAGACGGGCAGGACCGACGCGCTGGGGCGCTTTGCCTTCGTCCCCGACGCCGCCGGGGTATGGCGCGTGGTCGTGCGTGACGACGAGGGGCACCTGGCGGAGGCCGTCGCGGAGGTTCCGGCGGAGCGCTTCGGGCCGTCCGCCGCATCACTCGCGGCAGGGG
>DAIRUD010000432.1:0-2036 GCA_036803565.1 Synergistaceae bacterium
AAGCGCCTGCCGGCCTTGCGCGTGTCGGCGTACGGGCGCTCCGGCGAATGCGCATATTGACGCATTCCCGTTTCATCTGGTATGATACTACGTCGGCTTAAGCGAAACGACTCGCTATGAAACGGCACAAATCAAGCATTTCCGGATGCAGCATCCTTTCCGCACCCCCGCGCACCACTGCCTCATGTTCGCGTTCTTGGTGATTAAGGATTTTGTACGGGATGTGAAAATGGGGGACCTATATGACGACGTTAGAAACAGAAACAAACGAATCTTCCTTGCGCTTCGAAGATTTCCATCTCCGCCCGGAGTTGTTGGAGGCTGTGGCGAAGAAGGGCTTTACCGCTCCGATGCCGGTGCAGGTACGGATTCTCGAGGATCCCGCCTTGACGGAGGGCGATCTGATCGTGCAGGCGCGCACGGGCTCCGGCAAGACGCTCGCCTTCGCCCTGCCGATCCTCAACGGTCTGTTGGAGATCGGCCGCGAGCCGCAAGTGCTCGTCCTCTCGCCGACGCGCGAGTTGGCGCAGCAGACGGCGCGCGAGTTCGCCTGGCTGGGGGCGGGGCTCGGCGCGCGCGTGGCCACGCTTGTGGGCGGACTCGACATGGAGCGCCAGATCCGCACCCTGCGCGACGGCGCGACCGTCGTCGTAGGGACGCCGGGAAGGGTGCTGGACCACATCCGCAGGGCCTCCTTCCGCACCGGCGACGTGAAGATCCTGATCCTCGACGAAGGGGACCACATGCTCGACATGGGTTTCCGGGACGAGCTGGAGGCCATCATGAGCGGCATGGACAACCTGGAGAAGACCTGGCTCTTCTCCGCGACGATGCCGCCGGAGGTCGCGTCGCTGGCGCGCCGCTACCTGGACGCCCCGCGTAAGATATCGCTCGTCTCCGACGTGACCTGTCACGAGGACATCGCGCAGAAGACCTACATCATTCCGTCGCGCAAGCGCTTCGAGGGGCTGGCGAACGTCCTGCTGTGGGAGAACCCGGCGCGGGCGCTCGTGTTCTGCGCGACGAAGGTCGAGACGCAGGACATCTCCGACCGCCTCTCGGACGAGGGCTTCCGCAGCACGGCCATCCACGGCGATATGAGCCAGCGGGAGCGCAACACCGCGCTGGCGTCGTTGCGCGGCGGGCGCGTCTCCATCCTCGTCGCGACGGACGTCGCGGCGCGCGGGCTGGACATCGACGGAGTCAGCCACGTCATCCAGTTCGGCCTGCCGAGCAACCTGGAGACGTTCGTCCATCGCAGCGGCCGCACGGGCCGCGCCGGACACGAGGGCGCGAACCTGCTTCTCCTCACCAGCCGCGAGGCGCGGCAGTTCCGCCACATGTCGCACGGCTCCAGCCTGCAGATGCAGATCATTCCCGCGCCGGACGCGACGGAGATCGAGGGGCAGGCCAAGGTGCGCTTCGAAAACCTGATCCTCGCCCATGCGCTGGAGACGGACGAGTACCACGCCTGGGCCGACGAGATCCTGGAGCGCGAGGACGCGCGCCTCATGCTGGCGGGGCTGCTGGCGAAGGCCTACGGCGATCAACCGCAGGGCTATTCGATCCGGGCGGACGTGACGGCGGAGATGAGCCGCGATCGCAACCGTCCCGAGGGGCGCTCCTCCGGCGTGGCGAGCGGCCAGGGACGCTTCGGGCGGCCCGCGCGCCCCAGCATGGAGGGCGGCGTCCAATTGCAGCTCGCCGTGGGGCGCAACGACGGCTGGGACGTCGGGCCGCTGCTCGGCGCGCTCTGCCGTTCGATGGGGATCAACCGGGACGACGTGGGGAACATCCGCCTCCGCGAGAGTTCCGCGACCGTCGAACTCTCCGCGCGCGCGGCGGAGCTGCTGGAGTCCCGGAAGTCGCGCATGGCGACGGAAGGACTGGTCTGTTCCGCGGTGCGCGCCATTCCCGCCGGCGGCGAGGGGCGTTCGCCTTCGCGTCCGCGCGACGGCCGGACCGCTCCCCGCTCCGACCGCTCTCTCGGCCGGGGCAGAAAGGGCGACGGCGACCGCGATCGCGACCGCTCGCGC
>DAIRUD010000433.1:0-2036 GCA_036803565.1 Synergistaceae bacterium
GCCGCCCGCATCGGCCGCCCGGCCTCCGTGCTCGCGGAGCGCGTGGCGGACGGCGCGGTCACGGGCTGGACGGAGCGCTATCTCGCCGCGGCCTGCGCCGCTCCCGATAAAGTACTGCCCGGGGACACGGTATATTTCATACCACAATTTTCCCGCGATGGTGTACTATTTGATCGACGAGAACATCTCGAAAACATCACGTTCGGCTGCGAGTAGGCGTTCTTCCTACGTCCGCCGGTGAAGGGGTTGGATTCTTGGCGATGGAAGCGACAATCGGAATCGATCTCGGCACGAGGTATGCGCAGGTCGCCGTCGACCTGCCGCGTAGCGGCGTCCAGATCATCCCGAGCCGCTGGGGCGGGATGCGCAGCCCTTCCTTTGTCGCCTTCGCTCCGGAGGGCCTGGTGGCCGGGGAGGAGGCGGTGCAGGTCTCGTTCGTCGATCCCTCCTCCGTGTGGTGGGATATGAAGCGCCACCTCGGCACCGACTGGGTCGCCCGGCGCGGCGGCCGTACCTACACCCCGGAGGAACTGCTGCTGCCCCTGCTCTCGCTTCTGCGCGAGGACGCGGAGGTCTTCCTGCGCACCTTCGTCCACTCCTGCGTGCTCGCCGTACCCGCCCACTTCAGCTTCTCCGAGCGGGGTGCGCTGGCGCGCGCCGCCCGCCAGGTCGGTTTCGAACGAGTCCGCATCGTCAACGAACCGACCGCCGCCGCGCTCTCCATCGGCACGCAGGGGCGTTTCCTGATCATCGACTTCGGCGGCGGCACGCTCGACCTCTCGGTCGTCGAGGGGGACGGCGGCGTCTTTCAGGTGCTCGACAGCTCCGGCAGGAAGGACATCGGCGGCCTCGACCTGGACAAGATCCTGGCCGAGTGGATGTGCCAACGTACGGGCATCCCGCTCACGCGGCCCGGCGACCCCCGCTCGGCCGTGATCATGCGCGAGGCGGAGGGCGTGAAGATATCCCTCAGCACGGCCCACACGGTCACCTGGCGGCCCCCTGCGGGCCTGGCCGAGGGCGCGCGGGCCGTCGACGTCTCGCGGCAGGAGTTCGAGCGCCTCATCGGACCGACGATCGAGGAGATCGCCCAAATGGTGGAGCGCATGTGGTCCCGCTACCGGCCGGACCGCCTGATCCTCGTCGGGGGGAGCGGGCGCATCCCGCTGCTGCGCCGCGTCCTGGCGGAGCGCGTGCGCGAGCCGGAACGCCTGCGTTCGACGCCGGAGGACGCCGTCGTGACCGGCTGCGCGCTCTACGCGAACCAGGGCAAGGAGCGCCTGCTCATCGACGTCCTCAGCCGCACCCTCGGCGTCCAGGGCGGCGACGGCGGCGTCGTGCCGATCCTGTACCAGGGGACGCCTCTGCCCGCCGAGGCGACGCGCCGTTTTACCGCCTGCGGGAACGGCAACATCCATATCACGATCGTGCAGGGGGAGGGGCCCGTGCGCAGCCTGGCCCGCGTGCTCCAGACCGTCGACGTCGATTCCGTCCGCAACGGCGAGGCCGTCGATATCCACTTCCGCGTCGACGGCGGCGGCCTGCTGCAGGTCGAGGTCAAGCGGGCGAAAAACACGAACCGGCAGACGATCTCGCTGGAGTGCGACGGCGTCGCCGACGAGGCCTCCTGCAATCTCCCCGCGGAACTCCTGTTGCGCGAGCAACGCATCGCGCGGCTCGCGATGGGTTTCCCCGACAACTTCCAGCAGCGCCTGCGCCTGCTGATGGGCGAGGTGCGCACGCTGCGCAACGAGGAGCCGTCGCTGCAGTGGCGCGCGCTGGAGACGATCGACCGCATGATCGCGGAGATGGACAGGGCGGTCGCGCCGTGAGCACGAACGCCGCCTATTATAAAATTCTCGGCCTGCCGCAGGATGCGAGCTGGGAGGAGGTCAAGCGCGCCTTTCGCAAACTGGCGCGACTCTACCACCCGGACGTGGCCGGTCCGGAGGGCGCGCACCGGTTCTCCGAGATCACGGAGGCCTATATGACGCTCAAGGAAATTCTCGTCACGGTCGAGGGCGTGCCGCGTCGCG
>DAIRUD010000434.1:0-2036 GCA_036803565.1 Synergistaceae bacterium
CTTTTTGCCGCCCGCGGGCGGCGGCGCCACGCGCAACGATCGTGCTCCGGCGTTGCGACGCCGCCTCCCACGAATGGGGTCGACGGGAATGGATGCGGTGGTGGACAATCGTCCGATTCGGGACTACAATGCCTGGGTCCGAAATCGGACAAAGGGGGCCTGCGCTTGGAAAAGCTCGATTTCAGAGAATCGCTGCTCGTCTACAACAGCCTGCACAAGGAGACGGACGAGCTGTACCATTCGCTGGCCCGCCGCTGCGGCTTTTCCGACTGCGCGTTGTGGATTCTCTACATCGTGCGGGAGTCGGGCGAAGCCCGCACGCAACGCGACATTTGCGGAACGCTGTTCATGAGCAAGCAGACCGTCAACTCGGCCTTGAAGAACCTCGAGAAATCCGGGTATATCGAGCTGGCGCCCTGCGGCGGGGACAAGCGGAACAAGCGCATTCTGTTGACGGACGCGGGCAGGCGCTTCGCCGAAAGCAGCGTGGACCGGATCATGGCGATGGAACAAAGGGCCTTCGCGCACTTTTCGGAGGAGGAGCGCGGCGCGTTTCTGCTGCTTTTCCGCAAATACGCGGAACGGCTTCGTCAAGAGGCCGAAGCGCTCTTCGATTGACGGGGCCGTGCGTCCGATGACGATTACATAGGAGTAGCCGATGCGAACGAAAAACGATCTTTCGAACGAGAGCGCCGGGAAACCGGAGGCCGTTTTCACCTCCGGCAGCATCCCCAAGGCGCTGCTGGTCTTTACCGGACCCTACATGCTGGGGATCCTGCTGCAAAACCTGTACGGCGCGGTGGACCTGTTCGTCGTCGGCCATTACGCCGCGACGGCGGACGTGTCGGCGGTGACCATCGGCAGCCAATTGATGTCGATCGTCACCCACCTGATCATCGGCCTCGCCACCGGCCTGACGGTGCTGATCGGCAGGTATTACGGGGCGCGGGACGATGAGGGCCTGTCGCGCACCACCGGGGCCGCCGTCGCCCTCTTCGCCGTCGCCGCGGTCGTCCTGACGGCGCTCTATCTGGGCTGCTACCGCCTGCTGACGGCGGCCATGCAGACGCCGGAGCAGGCGGTAGCAGCCACCGAGTCGTATCTGCTGGCGTGCGCGGTCGGCATCCCCTTCATCGTGGGGTACAACGCCCTCGCCGGTATCCTGACCGGCCTCGGCGACGCCAAGACGCCGTTCGTCTTCATCGCCGTCGCCTGCGCCATCAACGTGGTGCTGGACGTCGCGCTCGTCAAGTACGTCCACCTCGGCGCGCTGGGGGCGGCCGTCGCGACGACCGCCGCGCAGGCCGGGAGCTTTGTCTTCGCCGTCTGCTTCCTGCGGCGCAAGGGGCTGGGCTTTCCCCTGTCGCCCGGCCATCTTCGCTTCGACCGGGCGCAGATCGGGCGGATCGCCAGGATCGGCGCTCCCGTGGCGGTGCAGAACATCCTGGTCGGCGCGTCGTTTCTGTTCGTCACGGCCATCATCAATCGCATGGGCCTGACCGCGTCCGCCGCCGTCGGCGTGGTGGAGAAGATCGTCATCTTCCTGATGATGCCGGCGATCGCCATGGGCGCGGCGGTGAGCACCGCCGCCGCGCAGAACATCGGCGCGGGGCGGTACGACCGCGCCGGGGAGAGCATGTGGTGGGGAATCCGTATCGCGCTGGTCCCGGCCGTGCTCATCACCGTCTTCTGCCAGTTCGGCGGCGCCCGGCTGGCGCGGATCCTGGCCCGGGATCCCGGGGTCGTCGCCCTGGCGGAAGAATACCTGCGCTCCTACGCCGTGGACATCGTGCTGGTCAGCTTCGTGTTCTGCATGAACGGCTATTTCAACAGCCGCGGGAAATCCTGGTTCAGCCTTCTGCACAGCCTGGCGACGACGTTCGCCGTGCGGGTGCCGGCGGCGTTCTTCCTGAGCCGCCTTGCCGACACCAGCCTCTACCTGATCGGCTGGTCGGCCCCGGCGTCGACGCTGGCCTCGCTGGTGTTGTGCCTGCTCTTCCTCTCCCGGCAGAAGGAGGAAGGGCTCCTGCCGCCCG
>DAIRUD010000435.1:0-2016 GCA_036803565.1 Synergistaceae bacterium
GCGGGCGCGCCCGCGCCCACGACCGCCTCGTAGTACTCCGCCAGTTCTCTCTGCTCCGTCAGCAGCGCCGTCTCCTCCTGGGAAAGTCCGAAATCCGACAGGAAGCGCGCGCGCTTCTCCCAGGGCAGCTCCGGCAGGTCGCGCCGAAAGGCCGCGATCTCCTCGTCGGAGACCACGATCGGCGCGAGATCCATCTCGGGGTAATAGCGATAATCGGCGGCGGTCTCCTTGCTGCGCATCGAACGGGTGACGCCCTCGGCGTCGTCCCAGAGGCGCGTCTCCTGCACCAGGCGCTCCCCGGCGTCGAGCATCCGATTCTGGCGGGAAATTTCATATTCCAGCGCCCGCTCCAGGGATTTCAGCGAATTCATGTTCTTGATCTCGACCCGCGTCCCCAGGGAGCCGTCGGGGTTGGAAAGGGAGATGTTGGCGTCGACGCGCAGCGAACCCGACTCCATCTCGCCGTCGGAGACGTTCAGATAGCGCGCGAGCTGGCGCAGCCGCGAGACGTAATCCTTCGCCTCGGCGGGCGAGGACATGTCCGGTTCGGAGACGATCTCCGAGAGCGGCACGCCGCCGCGGTTGTAGTCCACCAGGGAGTACGCCGCACCAGTCAGGCGGCCGTCGCTCGTCGGGTGCACCAGCTTGCCCGCGTCCTCCTCCAAATGCAGGTGGTGGATCCGGACCCGCTTCGGGCCCGTCTCGGTCTCGATGTCCAGATAGCCGCGGACGGCGATCGGCAGCTCGTACTGCGTAACCTGATAGGCTTTCGGCAGATCCGGATAGAAATAGTTCTTTCTGTGGAAGTTGGAGTAATTCTGGATCGTGCAGTGCAAGCCGAGCCCCATCCGGGCGGCCAGGGCCACCGCGCGGTCGTTGAGCAGCGGCAGCGTACCCGGCACCGCGAGACAGACGGGACAGACGTTCGTGTTCGGCGTTTTGCCGATGTAGTCCGTGGAGCAGTCGCAGAACAGTTTCGTCGCCGTATTGAGCTGAAGATGCACTTCCAGGCCGATGACGATCGGCCGTTTCGACACCGCCATCTTACGCCACCTCCCCCGGATTCGCCACGCCGGGCCGGCCCACGGACCGCTCCAGGACGGCCGCGATGCCCAGCACCTGCGCGTCGCCATAACGCGGCCCGACGATCTGCACCGAGAGCGGCAGCCCCTCCGCGGTCGCCCCCATGCTGAGGTTGATGCCGGGAAGCCCGCCCAGGCTGACCGGAACGGTAAAAATATCGCCGAGGTACATGCGCGTCGGGTCCTCTTCCTTCATGCCCAGTCGATAGGGAAGGGAGGGGGACGTCGGAAGCAGATAGGCGTCGTAACGGGCGAAGAGCTCCTCGAACTCCTCCTCGATCTTCTTGCGAACCTTCAGCGCGGGGCCGTAATAATTCTGATAATATCCCTCCGTCAGCAGGCACGTGCCGAGAAGAATGCGGCGGCGCACCTCCTCGCCGAAGGACTCCGTCCGCGTATCGACGTACATCTCGTTGAGAGACGGGGCGTCGATGTGCGCGCCGTAACGGATCCCGTCGTAACAGGCCAATTTGGAGCTGGCGTCCGCCAGCGCCGTCACATAATATGTGGCGACGCCGTACTTCACGGCGATCGGCAGGTCGATGGGTTCGATGACGGCCCCGGCCGCCCGGCAACGCTCGGCGGCGTCGGTGAGCGCGCCGTAGAGCGCGGCATCCATATCCTCGGCCTCGAACCCGGCGAAGACGCCGATCCGCTTTCCCTTGAGGTCTTTGGTCGAGAGCGCGTCCGTGAACTTCGGTCGTTCGTACGCATCGCAGGTGGTGTCGTTCGCATCGGGGCGCGCCAATACCTCCAGCGCCAGCGCGATATCCTCGACGCTGCGCGCCAGGGGGCTCACCTGGTCCAGCGAAGAGGCGTACCCCACCACCCCATAACGGCTGACCTCGCCGTAGGAAGGCTTCATTCCCTGCACGCCGCAAAAAGCGGCGGGCTGGCGGACGGAACCGCCGGGGTCGGAGCCGAGGGCCAGCGG
>DAIRUD010000436.1:0-2007 GCA_036803565.1 Synergistaceae bacterium
GCGCTCGTCCCGCTCAAGGAGGTACAGCCCCTGACCGGCTACATCCGGGGCGGTTGTTCCCCGATCGGCGGAAAGAAGGAGTACCCCGTCTACATCCACGAGGACATGATCCTGCACGACCGCATCGCGATCAACGCCGGCGGGCGCGGCCTGATGTTCGTCCTCGCGCCGGACGACCTCGTCCGGGCGGTGCGCGGCACGCTGGGGAGCATCGCCAAATGAGCGGGGCAAGCGACGGTAAGGTCCGCTGCCCCTGGTGCGCCGGGAGCGATCTCTACACCGCCTATCACGACGAGGAGTGGGGACGCCCCTGCCGGGACGACCGGAAGCTGTTCGAGTTCCTCGTCCTCGAGGGAGCGCAGGCCGGGTTGTCCTGGATCACGATCCTCAAGCGGCGCGCGGCGTACGCGCGGGCTTTCGACGGTTTCGACCCCGAGGCCGTGGCGCGGTACGACGGGGAACGATGCGCGGCGCTTCTGGAGGATGCGGGGATCGTGCGCAATCGCGCCAAGATCGCGTCGGCCGTCAACAACGCCGCGCGCTTCCTGGAGGTGCGGGAGGCCTTCGGCTCCTTCTCGGAGTATCTCTGGCGCTTCGTCGACGGGACGCCGTTGGCCGGCAGGCTGCATATCGGCGACCCCGTCCCCGCGGAGACGGACATCTCCCGGGCCATGAGCCGCGACCTGAAGCGGCGCGGCTTTACGTTCGTCGGGCCGACGATCTGCTATGCCTACATGCAGGCCGTGGGCCTCGTCAACGACCATTATCTGGAGTGCTGGCTGGCGCCGGGGGCCGGGGCCGAATAGGCGCGGCCATCTTCACGATTGTGTTTTTTCCCACGCAACAATCGTTTGCGTATTTTCGAGACAATGCGGAAAGATACGCTCCGGCGCTTCGTTTCCCTGTGATATAATCGCCGCAAGGAGAGGCTGGGGGTGATGGGATGGCGCGGTCCAGAGAGAATCCGAGACGACGTCAATCGTTGTACGTCAAGCAGAACAAGGCGTACCAGATGCTCCTTGCCACGCTGATCATCGTGTTCGTCATCGTCACCGCCGTCGTGATCAACAATACGATCATGCCTTCCTCTTCGAGAGTCTGGAAGGACAACGTCCTCATCCGGATGATGATCGACGCCAGGGATGCGCGCGACGGCAACCGGTGAGGGGTTCTCGGTGAGGAACAGGGAGGCGGATTTCCAAAAAACCGTCAGGTGGACGGCGTATACGGCGGGCGCGATCATGATCGTGCTGGGCGCGTTGTCCGTCATGCGGCCGCTGGTGGTGCCCTCGGTGTATCTGGGCGTCGGTTTTTTGCTCGCCGGCCTCAACAACCTCGTCCCGTACTTCTCGATGAAGGCGAATCCCCTGCGTCCGGCCTGGCTGCTTCCCTGCGGCGTGCTGGACGTTTTTTTCGGTCTCTTCTTCCTCTCGCACCAGGCGCTGGCGATCTTCACGCTCTCCACGATATTGGGGGCGTGGATTCTTCTGGCGGCGGGCATGCGCGCCTACGCCGCTTTCGACCTGCGCAAGGCGGGCGTCGCGAAATGGTGGTTTTCGCTGCTGAACGCCTGCGTCATGCTGCTCGCCGCCGTCCTGCTCCTTTCCAATCCTTTCGCCGCGGCGTTCGCGGCGTCGCTTCTCGCCGGTTGCACCCTGATCCTCCTCGGCGCGCTCCTGATCGCCGAGGGGCGCATCGCCTACGCTTCCGCACCCGTCGGCCGCCGCACCCGCTAGATCGGATCGACATCGAAAAAAGAACCCCAAGGAAACCGGTTCCCTTAGTGGAAAGCTTTCGTGTTTTTCGCTCCTTTGTCATAATGCCGATCTGACCGCAAGTCGCGGGCAATCGGATGTTATCGATCCCGTCAACCCGCGCGCGGACAGCCTAAGCAATGGCTATTCTCAATGCATTGATCGTAATTCCATTTTTTAGATCAAATCAATGATTGAAAGCAGGGCAGGTCTCCCTCAGTCACCCTTGGCGGCGCTCCTTCTGAGGGCGGCG